>NZ_CACSJV010000059.1:0-18777 GCF_902706105.1 Curtobacterium sp. 18060
CGCGCAACCCCGGACGCGTCGCCGAGAACGTCGCCGCCGCCGCGGTGCGGCTCACTGACGACGAGGTGGCGCGCATCGACGCGCTGTCGCGCGACGTCCGTGGGAAGCGAGCGATGGGCTGAGCCCGTCCGTCCGGTGGTCGTGTCCAGGGTGCGTCTCAGGCGAGCAGGGCGAGTGCGCGGTCCACGACGTCCTCCGGTCGGCCGTCGCCGTGCAGGGCCCACCAGGTGAGGGCCGCGCTCGCCGCGGCCGCCAGGGCGTGCGCACGCACCGACACCGCGAGGTCGTCGGGCGTCGCGCCGTCCCGCTCGGCCACGAACCGGACGATCGCGTCGGTCAGGGTCGTGACCGTGGCCGCGCCGACGTGCTCGAGCGAGGGGTTGGCGCGGATGACACGGAGCCGGTGGCGGGTGACCTCGACGGCGTCGTCGGGGAAGGTCGCGCCGATCCGGTACGCCGCGCGGAGGGCGTCCGACGACGACTCCGTGGACGGCCGCTGTCGGAGTGCGTCCCCGAACCGCGAGGCGAACTCGTCGAGCCCGCCCCAGACGAGCGCCGCCTTGTTCGGGAACAGCCGGAACAACGACCGGCGGCTCACCCCGGCAGCTGTCGCGACGTCGTCCATCGACACGGCGTCGAAGCCCTGCTCGTCGAACAGCCGGAGCGCCACGAGGGACACCGCGTCCGGGTCGATCGTGCGGGGGCGTCCCGTCGGTCGATCGCTCGTCGGCCGGTCGCTCGTCGGGCGCATGGAGTCCTTTCGGCACTGAGTGCTATAACCATCGTGGCGCAGCGAGCGCCTCTCAGTGAGGAGACGACATGACCGACACCACCGCCGGACGTTTCACCGGCAGGACCATCATCGTCACCGGGGCGGGTTCCGGCATCGGACGCGCCACGGCGACGCGCATCGCGAACGAGGGCGGGCGGGTGATCGCGACCGACGTCGTCGCCGACCGCCTCGACGCGCTCCGCTCCGAACTCGAGGGCCTCGAACTCGAGACCGTCGTCGGCGACGTCGCCGCGACCGAGACCATCGACGCACTCATCGCGGCCGCGGGTGATCGCATCGACGGACTGGCGAACGTCGCCGGCATCATGGACGCCTTCCTGCCGCCGAGCGAGGTCGACGACGCCACCTGGGACCGCGTCTTCAGCGTCAACGTCACCGGACCGATGCGCCTCACCCGCGCCGTCCTGCCGCACATGATCGCCGCCGGCCGCGGCGCCGTCGTGAACGTCGCCTCCGAGGCCGCACTCCGCGCCTCTGCAGCGGGTGCCGCGTACACGGCGTCGAAGCACGCGATCGCCGGGTTCACCAAGAGCGTGGCGTTCTTCCACGGGCCGCAGGGCATCCGGGCAAACGCGGTCGCGCCGGGCGCGGTCGCGACGAACATCGAGGCGCCGATGCGCAGCGAGTACGCCGCTAGCCGGGTCGGCCCCATCATGCAGGTCGCCATCCCGCCGGTGGCGCAGCCGGAGCAGCTCGCAGCGGCCATCACCTGGCTGCTCAGCGACGACTCTGCCAACGTGAACGGCGCCGTGCTGCCGAGCGACGGTGGGTGGTCGGTCGTCTGACGAGAATGCTCAGATACGAGTAGAAATCTACTAGAAGTGGTAGATTTCTACTCGTATCCGATCGGAGGTCCCGATGCAGTTGCAGTCCCCCTTCGCGACGGTGACCACCTCCGTGGACGGCGATGTGCTCGCCGTGTTGGCACGAGCGCCAGGACCGATGACGATCGCGGCCATCTGCAGCCTGGTGCCGGACCGGTCGTACGCCGGGGTCCGGAACAGCGCGGATCGGCTGGTCGAGCAGGGTGTCGTCGACGGGCACCGGACCGGACGGACGAAGTCGTTCAGCCTGAACCGGGAACACCTCGCCGCCGATGCGATCACCGCTCTGGCCGATCTCCGGCGCGCGTTCCTCGAACGACTCCGATCGGGCTGTCGATCGATCCCCCTCCGGTACGCCGCGCTCTTCGGATCCGGCGCCCGTGGTGAGATGCGGCCGGACAGCGACCTCGATGTCTGCTTCATCGTCGAGCACGGCCGACGTGAGGAGGCAGAGGACCAGATCCACGCGTTGTGCCGTGCGGCCGGTCGGTGGACCGGGAACGCCGTGCGGCCGGTCCTCTTCGACGAGGACGAGATCGACGGCACCGACCCGCTCCTCGCATCGGTTGCCGGGGACGGGATTCCCATCGCAGGCGATGGTCGATGGCTGTCCCGGAAGCTCCGTACCCTGACTGGATGACCCCGCGAACCGGCACCACCGCACCGGGCGACGAGTCGTTCCGGAGGGGCCGGCTCGCCAAGGCGACGGAGTTCCTCGAAGCTGCAGAGGCCCTCCGCGCGCTCGGCGGTGACGCAGGGGTCTTCAGTGCCGGATCGCAGTTCGCGAACGCGTTCGTCACGCAGTGCGTCCTCAGCGGCATCGCCGCGGCTGACGCGATCTGCGTCGCTCGGACCGGCGAGTACTCGCGATCGGGAGCACACGACGAAGCGGTACCCGTGCTGCGTGCGGCAGCTGGACAGCCGGTTGCGAAGCACCTCGAGGTGCTGTTGGCGGTGAAGACCAAAGCCGAGTACAACGCGCGGTCGGTCAGCGACAGCGACATCGTGCGCGCCGGGGAAGCGGCCGAGGCCCTCGAGGCGGCCGCGCGGTCGGTCTGACGCGCCGGTCGATCCGGAGCGGCTGGCCCGCTTACACTGCCGACATGACCGAGGTCCCCGTCGCGCGCTCCGAGTGGGGCCGGTTCGCCCCCGACTCCGTCGAACGCCGGATGCTCGAGCACACCGGCACCGCCCTCGGCCTCGTCCTCCGCCCGCGCACGGTCGTGCTCGACCGCGCCCGGGTCGAGGTCGAGGGCATCGACGACGCCGACCGCGTCGTCGTGCAGCTCGTCGCGAACCAGGGCGCCTACAAGCCCGCCTGGCGCAACAAGGTGATGGCTGACCTGTTCAAGCTGCTGTGGCTGCGGCAGTCGGTCCCCGGCGTGGACCGAGCAGTGCTCGTCGTCGCCGAACCCGCGGCGAGGGCGCTCGCCGGGTGGGTGGCGGTGGCCGCCGAGGACCTCGGCGTCGAGGTGCTCGTCTGGGACGGGCAGACCGCGGTGCCCTCGCCGCGCTGAGCGCAGTCGACCCGACCCGCGCACTCGTTCACACGTTCGCAACACATGTGGTCCGACTCCGTAACACGGGCGTCCTAGCCTCGTCACCAGCAGCGGATTTCCGCGTCGCAGACCAACCCGAGCTCGCGACGCACGCTCTCCGCCATACGAGACCGAGCCTGCGTGCTCGCCGACGGTATGGAGGAACGGATGACCACATCAGCGGTCCGCGTGGACGCGGTGCGCAAGGTGTACGGCAGCGGCCCGAGCGCCATGGTCGCGCTCGACGACGTCGAGTTGACCATCGAGCCCGGGAAGTTCGTGTCGCTCATCGGCCCGAGCGGCTGCGGGAAGTCGACGCTGCTCCGCCTGGTGGCCGGGCTCGAGCCCGCCGACCGCGGTGACGTCCGGGTGCACGGTGTCACGCCGGCCCAGGCCTGCGCGGCGAAGCTCATCGGACT
This sequence comes from Curtobacterium sp. 18060, assembly GCF_902706105.1. Lineage (NCBI taxonomy): Bacteria > Bacillati > Actinomycetota > Actinomycetes > Micrococcales > Microbacteriaceae > Curtobacterium > Curtobacterium sp. 18060. The sequence continues at coordinate 3,575 of NZ_CACSJV010000059.1, forward strand.
CGTGCCCCAGGCACCGGCGCTGCTGCCCTGGCTCACCGTGCTGCAGAACGTGTCGCTCGCCGGGCGCGTGAACCCGGGTGCCGGCCGCCGCCGCGCCGCCATCGAGGACCTCGAGGAGCGTAGTACCGGCACCGGCCCGGACATGCGCGAACTCCTGCGGATGGCGGGACTCGGCGAGGCGATGGACAAGCTCCCCGCACAGCTGTCCGGCGGCATGCAGCAGCGTGCCGCGATCGTCCGGGCCTTCGGCCTGCGCCCCGACGTCCTGCTGATGGACGAGCCGTTCTCGGCGCTCGACGAGTTCACCCGCGAGAGCCTGCAGGACCAGCTGCTCGACCTGTGGGACGAGCTGCGCACGACGGTGCTCTTCGTGACGCACTCGGTGTCCGAAGCCGTCCGGATGTCGGACACCGTCGTCGTGATGGCGCCGCGCCCCGGCCGGATCGTCGACGTCATCGACATCGACCTGCCCCGCCCGCGCAACCAGCGGCTGTTCGAGGAACAGCGGTTCCACGAGTACGAAGACCTGGTCCGGACCCGTCTGCACAGCGCCTGGCGCATGACCGATGCGGCCTGAGGGAGACGGGACCATGAGCGCCACCACCACCTCCACGCCCGCCGCGACCGCCACCACGGCCGACGCCGAGCGACGCACCGCCCGCCGACCGGTGCCCGGTTGGCTCCGACCGACCGTCTGGTTGCCCCTCGTCGTGATGCTCGCCGCCCTGGCGGTGCTCTGGCAGATCGGCGCGACGGCGATGCCGTACCTGCTGCCGCCGTTGCCCGCGGTGGGGGAGACCCTCGCCACGCAGCTGCCCTACTACCTGCAGAACGCCGGCATCACCCTGGCGGAGTCGCTCGTCGGCCTGGCCATCGGGTTCCTCGCCGCCTTCGTGCTCGCGGTGCTGACGAGTGAGCTGCCGATCGTCCGCCGTGCGGTCATGCCGATCGCCATCGTGCTGAACGTCACGCCCCTCGTCGCGATCGCGCCGGCCCTGGTGGTGGCGTTCGGGTTCGGGCCGCTGCCGAAGCTCGTCATCACGGCGCTCATCTGCTTCTTCCCGATCCTGATCAACACCGCCGCGGGCCTGCGGTCCGTGCCGCAGCCCGTGCTGCAGGTGTACAAGACGATCGATGCCTCCCGGTTCGAGATGCTCGTGCACCTGCGGATCCCGAACGCCCTGCCGTTCGTGTTCGCAGCCCTGCGGATCGTGTTCCCGCTGTCGATCATCGGCGCGGTCGTCGCGGAGCTGTCCGCCTCGGGTTCGACCGGCGGCCTCGGCACCGTGATCAGCACGGCGTCGTCGATGAACCAGCTCGAAGTCGTCTACGCGGCGATCGCGATCCTCGCGGTGATGGGCGTGGTCCTGCTCGGACTCATCACGCTCGTCGAGCGGCGCGTCCTGCACTGGCACCGCACCGCGAACGACTGACTCGCGGGGCGCCGGCCGCACCACGCGGCCGCCCCGCGGCCCTGCCGCACCACCCGCCGGCGCGAGCCTGCCCGCGCGACGTCAGCCGCGCCTCCAGGCCGACGTCCGGCGACCCACCGACCCACCCGCACCCGCCCTGCACCACCCATCCCTTCCCACAGGAGTGACCATGCAGCACAGCACCATGCAGCACCGCACCATGCAGCACCGCACCAAGGCCGCACTCGCGGCCCTCGCCACCGCCGTCGTCGCCCTCGCGCTCACCGGCTGCAGCACCGGCTCGAGCGCCGGAACCACCTCGTCCGAGGGCAGCGCGATCTCGGCCGAGCGGTGCAAGGAGAACCAGGACGCCGGCAAGATCACCTACCTGTCCGGCTACCAGTACCAGTCGTCGGCGTCGATCCTCGAGTACATCGCGGCGGACGAGCTCGGCTACTTCAAGGACCTCTGTCTCGACGTGACCCTGAAGCCGGGCTCGGGTGACACCGCCCAGAACACGAAGCTCCTCGCCAGCGGCCAGGCCACCGTGTCCGCCGTCGCCGAGCAGGACCTCATCCAGGCCCGCGCGAACGGCATCGACATCACCGGGATCTCGTCGTACTCGAACGCCGGCCTCGACGTCCTGATGACGAACAAGGACATCACGAAGCTGCCGCAGCTCGACGGCCAGGTCGTCGGCCACAAGGGCTACGTCCCCGCCTCGGTCCGGGCGATGATGGAGAAGGCCGGTGTCGAGTGGGACTCCCTCACGCTCGTCAAGGAGGGCTACGACCCGTCCGTCCTGCCCCGTAAGCAGAACGGCCTCGAGGCGCTGACCGGCTTCGTGTCGAACGAGCCGAACCTGCTCAAGGCCGCCGGTGACGACGTCACCGTCTGGCAGCCCGTCGACTACGACATCCCCTCGTCGATCGGTGCGATGGCCGTGCACCCCGCCTTCGCGAAGGCGCACCCGACCGCGGTCGAGGACGTCCTGCGCGCAGCCCTGCACGCCTACGACTTCTGCTCCGCGAGCGAGGCGAAGACCAAGCAGTGCGTCGGGTACGCCGCGAAGCTGTCCGGCGCCACCTACGACACCGCCCAGAACACCAAGATCTGGACCACCGAGACGAAGGTCATCGCGGACAACCCGACGCCGGACCAGCCGCTCGGCGGGATCGACCCGGAGAACGTGACGAAGCTCGTCGACATGCTGCACCAGTTCGACATCGTCAAGAGCTCCGTGACCGCCGACGACGCGAAGAGCTGGTTCACGAACGAGTACATCGACGCCATCACGAAGGACGGCGAGACCGTGTGGCCGGCACCGTGAGCGCCATCGTCACCGAGTGTTCCGCAACGACCAGAAAGGCGGCGTGAGATGCCCGCGAAGGAGTACGGGATCTTCCTCCCGATCGGCAACGGCGGGTGGATGCTCTCCACCACGGCACCCCACCCCGAGGCGACCTACGCGTGGAACAAGCGCGCGGCGCTGCACGCCGAGACGATCGGCCTGGACTTCGTGATGTCGATGGCGAAGTGGCGCGGCTTCGGCGGCTCCACCGACCACTGGGGTCGCTCCCTCGAGTCGATGACGATGATGGCCGGCATCGCCGAGGCCACCGAGCGGGTCAAGATCTGGGCGACGATGCACGCCAACGTCCACAACCCGGCGGTCGCCGCGAAGATGTACACGACGCTGCAGGACGTCTCCGGCGGCCGGGCCGGCATGAACATCGTCAACGGCGCCTACGCGGCGGAGTTCGAGCAGTTCGGGATCTGGGACGCGGCCCTCAGCCACGCCGACCGGTACCGGATGACGGAGCTCTGGACCGAGGCGGTCACGCGCCTGTGGACCGAGGACAGCGTGACGATGCACACGCCGTACTTCGACCTCGACGCGTGCGAGTCCCGCCCCCACCCCGCATCGCGGCCGACCATCATCAGTGCCGGCAAGTCCGAAGCGGCCCGGGCGTTCCAGGCGAAGCACGCCGACGGCGCCTTCCTGGCGGCGGACAGCCTGGACGAGATGCGCGACCTGTCCCGCGACGTCCACGACCGCGCCGCCGCCGAGGGACGCGAGTGCCGCACCTACTCGATGCTCACGGTCGTGCAGGGCGAGACCGACGCCGCCGCGCAGCGGAAGGTGCGCGAGTGGGGTGCCGGCGTCGACCGCGAAGCACTGGCCTCGATGCGGGCGTCGTGGGGCGTCCCCGCCGAGCAGGCGCGTGCCTGGGCGGACGGTGCTGCCGGTGAGGACGCGTTCCAGACCGCGTACGTCGCCGGGTCCGCCGCGACCGTCACCGAGCACATCGAGTACATCGTCGACCGGGGCGAGCTCGACGGCCTGATGCTGATCTTCCCCGAGTACGACCAGGACATGGTGCTGTTCGGGGACACGGTCCTGCCGGCGCTCCGCCAGCACGACGCGGCGGTCGTCCGGTGACCGGGGGACTCGACGCGGGTCGCGACCCGCGGCTCGCACAGTTGGTGTCATCAGCGCTCCCGCCCGCGCTCGTCGTCGTCGACGTGCAGCGCGACTTCGGTGAGCCGGCGCGGATCGCGCCGTACGGACTCGACGACCGCGCGTCCGTCGCCGTGGACGCCGCCGTCACCCGCATCGGCTCGCTCGTCGACGAGGCCCGCGCAGCGGGCGTCCCCGTCGTCTGGGTCGAACTCGGCAGCGACCCGGCGCGGCCGTGGCGCTCCAGCACGTGGCTGCGCGGGGGCGACCCGGCCGGACCCATGCCGGACGACGAGCCGTGCCGGATCGGCACGGAGGGCGCCGAGTGGTACCGAACGGCGCCCGCCCCCGGTGAGACACGCGTCGTCAAGCGCGGCTACAGCGGGTTCCTGGGCACCGACCTGGAGGCCCGGCTCACCGCCGCAGGGATCGGCTGGGTCACCGTCGTGGGACTCACGACCGAGTGCTGCGTCCTCGCCACCGCACAGGACGCGATGCAGCTCGGCTGGCCCGTGGTGGTCCCGCAGGACGCCACCGCCGCGTACGACTCCGACGTGCACGACGCCGCGCTCACCCTGATCGACCTCAACGTGGGCGTCGTGACCGACGCCGACGAGACGGTGGCGCTGTGGCGCGCGTCCGCCTCCGCGTCTGCGTCTGCGTCCGCTTCGCCGGTGGGTGCCCGATGAGCGGCATGCACCTGGCCTACGACCTGTCCTTCACCCACACCGAGGGGCGGTGGGCGGCGGCCGGCAGCTGGGTCGGCCAAGACTTCCCCGACGTCCGCATGTACATGGAGGTCGCCCGGACCGCCGAGCGCGCAGGCGTCGACATGCTGTTCTTCGGCGACGGGTCCGGTGTGCCGAGCACGTGGCGCGGCAGCATCGACCCGGCCGTCGAGTGGGGCATCCAGTGGCCCCGGCAGGACATGTCGCCCGTGATCGCCGCGATGTCCACCGTCACCGAGCACATCGGGTTCGGGCTCACCTACTCGTCCACGTTCACCCACCCCTTCTCCGTCGCCCGACTGCTCAACTCGCTCGACCACGTCACCGGCGGGCGGATGGCGTTCAACGTCGTCGCCTCGTCGCGGGGCGCGGACGCGGCGAACTACGGGTCCGACCACCTGATCGACCACGACCTGCGGTACGAACGGATGGAGGAGTTCATCGGCGTCTGCCGTGCGCTCTGGGACTCCGTCGCCCCGGACGCGATCGTCCGCGACCGCGCGACCGGCCGGTTCGCCGACCCGGCCGGGGTCCACCCCATCGACCACGACGGCCGCTTCTTCAAGGTGCGCGGCCCGCTCGCGAGCGTCCCGAGTCCGCAGCGGCACCCCGTCGTCGTGCAGGCCGGCAACTCGCCGCGCGGCATCGCCGCCAGTGCGTCGTTCGCCGACCTGGTGTTCGGGTTCGGGTCGAGCGTCGCCGGACAGCTCCGGCACCGGAACGCCCTCGACGCAGCGCTCACCGACGCCGGTCGGGACCCGTCCGGCGTCGGGATCCTCTGGGCGACCCAGGTCATCGTCGGGGCCACCGACGCCGAGGCCGCCGCCCGCCGTGACTCGCTGCTGTCGTTCTGGAACCGCGAGGCCGTCGGCACCTTCATCTCGCACAACGCCGGGTACGACTTCTCCACGCTCCCGGAGACGTTCCGCCTCGGCGAGCTGCGCGACGAGATCGTCGCCGCGCAGGCGAGCCCGGCCGGCTTGGTCGGCAGCCTGGTCGCCGAGTTCGGCGAGGACCACACCATGGACCGCGACGACTTCTTCGAGCACGGCTGGCGTGCTGCGACGGGCCTCGACCACATGCTGGTCGGCGACGCCGCGGGGGTCGCCGACGCCCTGCAGGAGAACTTCGCGGCCACCGGCGGACGCGGCGGCTACATGCTGTCCAGCCCGCTCGGCATGCCCACCGGGTTCGCCGACCTGAGCGAGCTGCTCGTGCCGGAGCTGCGTGCCCGAGGTGCCCTGGCGCCGCGGTACCCGGGGTCGACGCTCCGCGAGAACCTGGCGGTGTGAGGTGACCCCGGCCCGTCGGTGGCTCGCGCTCGGCGGGCTCTGCCTCGGCTTCTTCATGCTGCTGCTGGACAGCACGATCGTGTCCGTCGCCCTGCCGGACATCGGCAGCGACCTCGGCACGGAGGCGTCGCTGTCGGTCTGGGTGAACAGCGCCTACCTGTTCGCGTTCGCCGTGCCGCTCCTCGTCGCCGGACGGCTCGGCGACCGCTTCGGGCACCGCCGGGTCTACCTGCTCGGGCTCGCGGTGTTCACCGTCGCGTCGGTCGGGTGCGCGTTCGCACCGGGGATCGGCGCGCTCATCGTCTGGCGCGCCGTGCAGGGCGTCGGTGCCGCGCTGCTGACACCCCAGTGCCTCACCGTGATCCGCTCGTTGTTCGAACCACCCCGGCTCGCCGTCGCGCTCGCCGTCTGGAGCGCCGGTGGTGGTGCGGCGACCGTCGCCGGCCCGATCGTCGGCGGCGTGCTCGTCGAGGCGTGGGGGTGGCCGTCGGTCTTCCTGGTGAACGTGCCCGTCGGCATCGTCACCGCCATTGCCGTGCTGCGGTTCGTGCCGGTGTCCCGACGCATCGCTGTGCCCCTGCCGGTGCTCGCCGTCGTCGGGGTGACCGCCGGGGTGTTCGCGGTGGTCGTCGGTGTCCAGGGCACGGGCGACGGCGTCCTCGCCGCACCCCTGCCGCGGGTCGGTCTGGTGGTGCTCGGCGCACTCGTCGTCGCTGCGGTGCTCACGGTGCAGCGCCGCGCGGGGGACCGGGCGCTCGTCCCGCTCGGGTTGTTCCGCGACCGCGGGTTCGTGACCGGCTCATGGGGCGCGACCGCGGCGTCGTTCTGCGTCGGGTCGGCCCCGATCCCGCTCATGCTCGACCTGCAGGACGGACGTGGTCTCGGACCCGGCGCCGCGGCCCTCGTGCTCGTGCCGATGGGGGTCGCCTGCCTGGCCGCCGCACCGTTCGTCGGCCGCACGACGAACACCGCGGGCCCCCGTGCAACGGCGACCATCGGCGCCGTCCTGCTCGTCGTCTCGGTGGCACTGACCGCCGTGCTCATCGGGACCGCCGCACCCCTCTGGGCAGTGGCGACGGCGTTCACCGGCTTCGGGGTCGCGAACGCGTTCGTCTGGTCCCCGTTCTCGCTCGCGGCGGTGCTCGGCGCCGGATCGGCGACCATCGGTGCGGCGTCGAGCACCTTCAACACCGTGAAGCAGCTCGGTGCCGTCCTGGGCAGCACGGTCACCGCCGTGCTGCTCGCGGTGTCGACCGACGCGGTGGCCCTCGGTGCCCTGGCGCTGGCGGCCCTCGGGGCACTCGTGGCGGCGGCGTCCCTGCCAGGGCGAGCGCCGGCGGTCCTGACCGGCGCGGTCGTGCACGGCGCCGGAGTCGGGAACGGGCTCGGGTTCCCGACCGCCAACCTGCTGCCCGACGACGGCGGCGCGGTGCCGTCGGACGGGGTCTACGTCGGATGGCTCACCGCGCCGACGTGGTCCGGTGCCCGTGAGGCCCTCGTGTCGATCGGCAGCAACAGCACCTTCGCCGACCGGCCGCGCACCGTCGAGATCCACGTGCTCGACTTCGACGGCGACCTGTACGGCACCCCCGTCGAGCTCACCGTCGGCCGTCGGCTCCGGCGGCAGCGCACGTTCCCCGGGCCGGACGCCCTCGTCGCCGCGATGCGTGCCGACGAGCGCCGTGCCCGAACCCTGCTCGCCCGCTCCTGAACGAAGGAACCACCATGCAGCACGACTTCACCGACGACCCGCTCGACATCCGTGAGGCGATCGCCGAGGTCCCCTCCGTCGTGGCCGCCATCGCAGCCCGGGTCGACGGCGTGCCGGTCGTCATGGTGGCGACGTCCCTCACCGTCGGGGTCTCGTACGACCCGCCGCTCGCGACGATCGCCGTGCAGCACTCGTCGACGACCTGGCCGGACCTGGCCGGTGCGCCGGTGCTCGGCATCTCCGTGCTCGCCGAGGGCCACGCCGAGCAGACCCGTCAGCTGGCCTCCCGCGACCGGACGCAGCGACTGGTCGGCGTGCCGTCCACGGACACCGGGGCGGGAGCGATCCTGCTCGACGGCGCGCACTCGTGGCTGGAGTGCTCGGTCGAGGCCGTCCACCGCGCGGGCGACCACGACATCGTGGTGCTGCGGGTGCTCCGCTTCGCCCGCGACTCCGCGAACGCCGCGCTCGTCTGGCACCGGCCAGCTCGGCGGCCAGCAAGCGTCGCCACCGCCTGACGTTCTTTCCCAGAACGCGTGCGATGGGAAGCGGAATCGGGCGCACCTGGTCAGAAGTTCCGACCCGGTACGCCCGAAACGACTCGGTACGCGGCACGACCCCCTCAGGAGGCCAGCGCCGCCATCTCGCGCACCACGGCCCGGAGCCGCACCGCGAGCTCGTCGTTGTTCCGCACGGAGTCGCGGTGGGCGGCCTCGCTGAGCGCCGACATCACGAGCGTCACCGCCGTGCGAGCGGTCTGGTCGTCGGTCCTGGTGCCCACGACGCTGAGCAGGGACTGGCGCGACTCGGCCATCCACTGCATCACCATCGACGACATCTCGGGCCGGAGGACCAGCAGCTCCTTCATCCGGCGGCGGTCCTGGGACAGCGGTACGGTCGCCGCGACGAGGGTGCAGAGGTCGTCGACCAGGCCGCCACGAGCCTCGGTGAACCATGCTGCGGAAGGCTCCGGGACCTCGACGGAGTCGAGTCCGAGGGCGGCGTGCGCCTTGGACGAGAAGTAGTTGAAGAAGGTGCGGGGCGAGACGTCGGCATCGGCGCAGATCTGCTCGATGGTGACGCCGTCCAGCCCGTGCGCGGACACCAGCGTCAGGGCCGCGTCGTGCAGCGCCTGCCGGGTCTGCTGCTTCTTGCGCTCCCGCAGGGTGCACGGCTCCGTCGCCACTGCAGCTGCCGGGGTGGTGATCACGTGGACTCCTGGTGGTGGGGGTTGGTGGGCCGCCCGTGCCGGAAATGGGGCACGGCACGGACGGCCCGGTCGGTCACCGACGGTGCGTCGGCGCGGATCCGGTCGAACCCGATCCGGTGGGCACCGATCCGGTCGGCACGGACCCGGTCATCGGACCGGTGAACGAGCCGGCGTCGGCAGCGGCGGCGCCGGCCTCGGCCTCGAGCTGGGCCTCGGCGGACAGGTCGGCACGCTCCTGCAGGGCGGAGCGCTGGCGCAGCGGCGGCACCCGGAAGAACCAGGTGAGCACGAACGCGAGCAGGATCACACCGAGGCCGACCCAGTAGATCGTCACGGACGAGGCGTTGAAGCCCGCCATGAACGGTCGGGTGAGGCGGCTGTCGGCACCGGTCAGGAACGAGGTGTCGTTCGTGCTGGTGGCGCTGTCGCTCGTGGTGTTGCCGTCGTCGATCTTCTTCGCGAGCTCCGGGGTGAGCTCGTCGACCCAGTACGAGCGCTGCGAGGCGTTCGACCAGTCGACGGACACGGTGCCGTCCTGCACGCTGGCGTGTGCCTGGTCGGCGACCTGCTCGAGGGCGGACTGCTCGGCCGCCGGCGTCGCCGCTGCGACCTGCCGGTCGATGACGGACTGGGCCGAGGCGGCGGGGACCGCACCGGCGGCGACCTGCTGCTGCACTGCTGCCGTGACCTGCTCGGTGACCGCGGCGTCGGCGGCCTGCGTCGCCTTCGCCGAGGCAGCGTCGAGCTGCGACTGCACGGTCTTCGTCAGCGGGGTGACGACGGGCGTCCAGATCTTGTCCATCGCGCCCTGGTTCGCCTTCGCGCTGGCGACGGTGGGGTTGAGCGCGGCGTCGAGCGCCGGGCCGAGGTCCTTCTCGTTCGCGGTCGCGTGCAGGATGTTCGCCGGCATCACCGAGAACAGGATCGACAGCAGGACGGCGGTGCCGAGCGTTCCACCGATCTGCCGGAAGAACGTGGCGGACGACGTGGCGACGCCCATGTCACGAGCCTCGACGGAGCCCTGCGAGGCCAGGGTCAGCGACTGCATGACCGAGCCGAGGCCCAGGCCGATCAGGAACATGCCGATCATCAGGAACCACAGCGGCTTGTCGATCGACATGAAGGTCAGGACGACGTAGCCGGCGGACACGAGCGCGGTGCCGATGACCGGGAAGATCCGGTAGCGGCCGACGCGGGCGACGATCTGACCGCTCGTGATCGAGGCGATCATGAGTCCGCCGACCAGGGGCAGCGTGGCGAAGCCGGACTCGGTCGGGGTGAGCCCCACGACGATCTGCAGGTACAGCGGGATGGTGAGCATCGCGCCGAACATCGCGAAGCCGACCAGGAACCCGATGACGGTCGCCATCGAGAACGTGCCCGAGCGGAAGAGCTTGAGCGGGATGATCGCCGCGTCGCCCATCTTCGACTCGATGAGCAGCAGCCCGACCAGGCCGACGACCCCGACGACGTAGCAGGCGATGGCGGCGGGGGAGCCCCAGCCCCAGATGCGGCCCTGTTCGGCGACGAGCAGCAGCGGCACGAGGGTGACGATGACGGCGGTCGCGCCCCACCAGTCGACCTTGGGCTTCGCGTCGTCGGCACTGTGCACCTTCGGCAGGTGCAGGAAGACGATGACCATGAGGAGCGCGGCGACACCGATCGGCACGTTGATCAGCAGGACCCAGCGCCATCCCGTGATCCACAGGATCTCGGAGGAACCGGCGAGCAGCCCACCGATGAGCGGCCCGATGACGGACGAGATGCCGAACACGGCGAGGAAGTAGCCCTGGTACTTGGCGCGTTCGCGCGGGGCGAGGATGTCACCCATGATCGCGAGCGGCAGCGACATGAGCGCACCGGCACCGATGCCCTGCACGGCGCGGAAGGCCGCGAGCATGAGCATCGAGGTGGACATCGACGACAGGACGGCGCCGAGGATGAACACGACGATGCCGAAGATGTAGAGGGGCCGGCGGCCGAAGATGTCGGAGAGCTTGCCGTAGATCGGCGTCGCGATCGTCGAGGTGATCAGGTAGGCAGTGGTCACCCAGGCCTGCTGGTCGAGGCCGTGCAGGTCGTCGCCGATGGTGCGGATCGCCGTGCCGAACACCGTCTGGCCGAGGGACGACAGGAACATGCCCGCCATCAGGCCGTAGATCACCAGGAGGATCTGGCGGTGGGTCATCAGGGGCTGCGGGCCGGTCCCGCCGGAGGCTGCTGGGGCCTCGGCGGTGTGCCGACCGTGCTGCACCTGGACGGGTGCGGTGGCGGTCATCGAACTCCTTTTTCGTGCTGTGTAACTTTGCAGACCGCGCAACGATACATCTGTTGCTTCCAGCAAGCAACTAAATGTGCCCACTACGCTGGCCCCATGTCCGACGAGCGGCGTGCTGCCGAGCGACTCCTGCGATCCCAGCTCGACCGGCTGTGGGTCCGGCAGACCCTGCGTTCCTCGCTCATCGAGTCCAGCGGCGGCCTCGACCCGACCGCGCGGGTGATCCTGCGAGCCGTCGCCGGTCACGGACCCGTCCGGGCGACCGCGATCGCCGACGCGACGGGCCTGTCCCGCCCGGTGATCAGTCGCCGGGTGGCGTCGCTGGTCGAGGCCGAGCACCTGGTCGGCTCGCCGGACCCCGCCGACGGCCGAGCGACCCTGGTCTCGCTCGCACCCGCGGGCAAGCAGTTGCTCGACCAGCTCGACGCCGCCGGTGCCGAGGTCTTCGACGACCTCACCGAGGAGTTCGCCTCGGACGAGCTGCGCTCGCTCGCCGAGATGCTCACGCGACTGAACGACCGGGCCGACGCGGTCCTCGGGATCGGCACCACGCGCCCGTGACGTGACCAACAAGAGGACGGGAGGCGCGGGGCGGGCCCGCCCCGTTCCTCCCGTCCGCACGCCCCCCGGTCACTGCGGAGCGTGCATTCGAGATACCGTTGGTGTATGAGCACGGACACCGCCACCACCACCGAGACCACCGACGAGGGGCCCGTGGTGACCTTCGCCGATCTCGGCCTGAGCGATGCTGTGCTCAAGGCCGTCAAGGACATCGGCTACGAAACCCCTTCCGCCATCCAGGAAGCCACCATCCCCACACTGCTCGACGGCCGCGACGTCGTCGGCCTCGCGCAGACCGGAACGGGCAAGACCGCCGCCTTCGCGCTGCCGATCCTGTCCCGCATGGAGCCCGGCAGCAAGAAGCCGCAGGCCCTCGTGCTGTCCCCGACGCGCGAGCTCGCCCTGCAGGTGTGCGAGGCGTTCGAGCAGTTCGCGTCGCACATGAAGCACGTCCACGTCCTGCCGGTCTACGGCGGTCAGGCGTACGGCGTCCAGCTGTCCGCCCTGCGCCGCGGCGTCGACGTCATCGTCGGCACCCCCGGTCGCATCATGGACCACCTGGCGAAGGGCACGCTCGACCTGTCCGAGCTGAAGTACCTCGTGCTCGACGAGGCCGACGAGATGCTCAAGATGGGCTTCGCCGAGGACGTCGAGACGATCCTGGCGGACACCCCCGACGACAAGCAGGTCGCCCTCTTCTCGGCGACCATGCCCGCCCAGATCCGCCGCATCTCGCAGCAGTACCTGACGGACCCGGCCGAGATCACCGTCAAGACCAAGACGAAGACCGCCGCGAACATCACGCAGCGCTACCTGATGGTCTCGTACCCGCAGAAGGTCGACGCCCTGACCCGCATCCTCGAGGTCGAGGACTTCGAGGGCATGATCATCTTCGTCCGCACCAAGAGCGAGACCGAGACCCTGGCCGAGAAGCTCCGTGCCCGTGGCTACGCCGCAGCCGCCATCAGCGGTGACGTCGCCCAGGCCCAGCGCGAGCGGACCGTCAACCAGCTGAAGTCCGGCAAGCTCGACATCCTCGTCGCCACGGACGTCGCCGCCCGTGGCCTCGACGTCGACCGCATCACCCACGTCGTGAACTACGACATCCCGGTCGACATCGAGTCCTACGTGCACCGCATCGGCCGCACGGGTCGTGCCGGCCGCTCGGGTGACTCGATCAGCTTCGTCACCCCCCGCGAGCGTCGCCTGCTCTCCGCGATCGAGCGCCACACGAAGCAGCCGCTCACCCAGATGCAGCTGCCGACGATCGACGACGTCAACGAGACGCGCCTGACCCGCTTCGACGACGCGATCACCGCGGCGCTCGAGGACCAGGGCCGCATCGCCGCCTTCCGCGACGTCATCGCGCACTACGTCGAGCACCACGACGTCCCCTCGGACGACGTCGCCGCCGCCCTGGCCGTCGTGGCGCAGGGCGACTCGCCGCTGCTCCTGACCGCAGCCGACGACGCCCTCCGCACGCAGATGGAGCGCGACGCCCGCCGTGGCGAGCGCGACGACCGCGGTGCACGTGACGACCGCGGCCCGCGCAGCGACCGTGGCGGCGACCGTGGTGGCGACCGGGACCGTGCGCCCCGCCGTTCGCAGCCGATGACCGCCTACCGCATCGAGGTCGGCCGCCGTCACCGCGTCGAGCCGCGCCAGATCGTCGGCGCCCTCGCCAACGAGGGCGGCCTGCGCCGCGACGACTTCGGTGCGATCCGCATCCAGCCGGACTTCTCCATCGTCGAGCTGCCCGCCGACATGGACGGGGGCGTGCTCGACCGCCTGACCGACACCCGGATCAGCGGCAAGCTCATCGAGATCAAGCCCGACCGCCGTGGTGGTGGCCGCCGCGACGAGCGTCCGGAGCGCAAGCCGCGCTACTGACGCGACCCGCGTCCTCGACGCGAGTCGCGTCCTGAACGCGACCCCATCCTGACGGGAGGCACGGTGCCAGCTGGCACCGTGCCTCCCGTCCGTCGTCCGGTCGCGTCTCCCGCCGCGGGCCGCCCCGCGTACCGGCGGTGCGTCACCAGCCTTGCGGTGCGGGGAACCGCAGATCACGCTCGGATCCGTTCCCCTGGCGCCCGAGCGGTGCTGTGATACCTGGAGCCGTGACGCAGGGAGCCGCGGAGAAGGCAGGGGAACGAACGTGTACCGAGCACTCATCACCGTCGCAGCAGCGGCGGCGCTCGTCATCGGGGGAGTGGCGCCGGCGACGGCAGCCCCCTCGTCCTCGGCGCCCGGAGCGCCCACCACCGTCCGGGTCACCGGAGCCGGCGACAGCGCGACCGTGACCTGGGGCGCCCCGAAGTCGGGCGCGAAGGTGACCGGCTGGAAGGTCACGATCGCCCCCACGCAGCAGCAGCCCGGCAACGGCGTCGACCGGCTGCCGGCGAAGGCGCGGTCCGACCGCTTCGGTGACCTGACGCCGAAGACGACCTACAAGTTCTCGGTCCGGGCGATCGGCGCGAAGAAGTCCGGCCGCACGATCCTGGTCCGCTACACCACGCCGTCCGTGGTCGACACGACGCAGTCGCTGTTCGCCCTCGACGCGTCCGGCAACGTCGTGCGGTTCGCCGAGGACGGTTCCGGCGCCGGGAAGGTCGTCGCGGGCAACGGGACGGGCTTCGCCGCGGACGACGTCGGTGACGTGTTCACCCCCTCGGCGGACCTGACCTCGATCCTGTTCCACCCCGCCGACGGCAGTGCCACGCGGACCCTGGCGACCGGGCTGCACCTGACCCCCGACCTGCGTTCCGACGTCGCCGGCAACCTGTACTGGATCGACTCGGTGACGGGTGCCGTGCAGAAGCTCCCCGTCGGCAGCTCCACCGCGACGACCGTGCTCGACCTGACTGCCACGGGCAGCGGCCAGCGGTTCTGGACCGTCACCCCCGACGGCAAGGTCGTCGCCGTCGGTGGTTCGCAGATCTCCCCGATCGTCGTGGGCACCGGCACGAGCCCACGGGCGATCACCCTCCCCGGCAGCTCCGGTGTCGGGTACCCCGCAGCGGTCCTCGCCGACTCGCACGGCAACGTGTACGTCGACATCCGCTCGCCCGGTGGCGCCGGCTCGTGGGCCTGGTACCAGCTGAAGCCGGGCGCCACGGCGCTGACGCGGATCGAGCCCCGGCTGGCGTTCGAGTACGCGGCCGCCAACGCCGACGGGTTCTCGCTGCTGCAGTCCGCCGAGTGGTGCAGCGCCCCCGCCGAGTACCCGACCAGCCCGGCCGGCTGCAAGGTCGACCGCACAATCCCGGACAAGCTCGTGGTCGGCTCCAGTGGGAAGTCCACCGTGGCGGTCTCCGGCATCACGGCGGGGTCGCGCGGGGCGAACACGGGTGCCGCCTCCGACGACGGCGACGTGTTCGCGAACGTCGACAGCGGGCCCTCGGCCGGGCTGTGGCGCGTGCCGGCCTCCGGCGGGGCTGCGCAGCAGCTGTCGTCGGCGCAGTACTCGCGGCTGCTGGTGATCTGACCGGCAGACCGAGGCAGGACGGGGTGGGACGCAACGGCGCGTCCCACCCCGTCCTGTGTTCCGGGC
>NZ_CACSJV010000060.1:0-18587 GCF_902706105.1 Curtobacterium sp. 18060
TCCCCACCCCGGGTGGGGTTATCCCCCCTCTCCACAGATCTCCCGAGGCCGATCGTCGCGGGACGGCCCGCAGGACATGCTCGTGGTGATGGGCGACGCACTCCGAGCACTGATCGACGCCGTCGGCCTCGAGGTCGGCCCCGGCGAGGAGATCCGATCCGACGACGACCGCTGGACGCTCGATCTCGATCCGGACGGTACGCACGCCTGGGTCGCGACCCGGCACCGGCCGGTCTGGCTCCACCGCGACGACGCACTCGTGTTCATCGAGGCTGGTGGAGCCGCACTGGTCGAGCAGCACCCGACGACGTCGATCGGCTCCGACCCCGAGCGGCACGGTCCGCCTCGAACTGCTCCTTCGTACGACTTCCCGCACGAGGCCCTGTTCGCCGACACCGGCGTCGTCGTCGGATCGGCGACGCTGGGGCCACTCGCTGCCGAGGTCCTCGCGCTCCCGTCGATCGCCACCACCCAGCCCGCGGGCTTCCCGTCGGCGGACGTCGTGCTGGCGCTGCGTCACGTCGGTCACCTCGACGGCGGCCGGTGGCACGGCGTGCAGCAGGATGCGCTCGCGCGACTCGTGGTCACGACCGTGCTCCACGACAACCCACCGCCCTTGCTGCGCGACAACAGCCTGGCGAGGGTCCTCGACCGGCTCTTCGACCCGGCGGGCGGGCACTCGACTGCGGACCTGCTCGACGGCGTCGGCATGTCTCCGCGCACCCTCGAGCGTCGGTGCACCGAGACCACGGGCTGCACGCCGGCCCAGCTCGGGCGGTGGTTCCGGAGCCTCGGCGTCCGGAGTGCACTCACCCGGGGTGACCGTCCCGCCGAGGTCGCTGCACGCTTCGGCTTCAGCACCACCGCCTCCATGCGACGCGCGCTGCAGCGGGTCCGCGCACCGGAGACCGACCTCCCTCGGAGGTTCTGACGGTTCTGGTTCACGAATCCCGCGGTTCGCGAACCAGAACCGTCAGCCGCCCGGACAGAACATGCTTTCCCCGCCGCGCGGGCTGCGCGTAGTGTGCGGGCATGCAGAACATCACGGGGGTTCGGGTGGTCTCGGCCGCGGCGGTCGTCGCAGCCGTTGTGTTCGGGGCGCGTGGACTGGTGGGGACGATCTGGCTCGCGCCGTGGGACCTGCCGAACGGACTGCTCCTCGTCGCCACGGCGCTCGCCGGGCTGGCGGGTGCGGTCGTGCTCGTCGCCGCGGTGCGCGCTCGGGACCGCCGGGCGCTCGCGTTCGCGGTGTCGGTCCTGGCGTTCGCGCTCCTGTGGCCCGCGCCGGGTTGGGCCACCGCGGTGCTCGTCGTCGTCGCGCAGGGTGCACTCGTGGCGTTCGGCGTGCTGACCGTCCGGAACGAGGACGGCGCGCAGCGGGCCTTCGGCTGGGTCGTCACCGTGGCGGCGTCGCTGTGGTTCGTCAGCGCGCTGCTGTCGAACGCGGTGCTCCTCACGGCGCTGCCGCAGGAGGCACTCGGCATCGCCTTCTCCGTCCCGGGGCTGCTGCAGACCGTGGCGTACCTGGCGGCGACGGTGCTCGTCGCCGTCCCGCTCCTGCGTCCGGTGGGTCGGGGCGTGAACGCGCTCTGGGCCTCGGCCGAGGTGCGCTGACTCCGCAACGACGCTGAGATCGCAGGGCCGGCGAGCGCCCCTCAGCCGGCCCGTGCCGCCAGGCGCTCGGATCGGCGCACTGCCTGTTCGTCCGGGTCCGGCACCGGCGCGGCCTGGATGAGTCGACGCGTGTAGGGGTCCTGCGGCGACCGGAGGATGGCGTCGCGACTCCCCTGCTCGGCGACCTTCCCGCCGTGCAGCACGACGACCCGGTCGCACAGCGTGTCGACCACGGCCAGGTCGTGGGTGACGAACAGGCACGCGAAGCCGAGGCGTTCCTGCAGCTCACGGAAGACGTCGAGCACCCGGGCCTGCACCGAGACGTCGAGGGCGCTCGTCGGCTCGTCGGCGATGAGAAGTGCGGGGTCGAGTGCGACGGCGCGGGCGATCGCGACGCGCTGCCGTTGTCCGCCGGAGAGCTCGTGCGGGAAGCGCTCGCGGTACCCGCCGTCCAGGCCGACGTCGGCGAGCAACCGCTCCACGCGTTCGTCGATCTGGGCCGACGGCAGGCGCAGGATCTGCCGGAGCGGCTCGGCGACGGTCTGTCCGACCGTGTAGCGCGGGTTGAGCGACCGGAGCGGGTTCTGGAAGACCACGCCGACGTGTCGCCGCATCTCCCGGCGAGCTGCTCGCCGGGCGACTGCCACGTCGGTGCCCTCGACGACGACCGAACCGGACGTGATCGGTGCGAGCCCCACGGCGGCGCGGCCGATGGTGGTCTTCCCGCTGCCGGACTCGCCCACGAGGCCGACGATCTCACCGCGACCGACCGTGAACGACACGTCGTCGACCGCGCGGAACCGCCCGCGCAGTGCACCGCCGTACTCGACCACGAGGTGCCGGACGTCGAGGACGACCGACGGGGCCTCCGTGACGGGGTCGACCCGCGCCTCCCGGCCGACCTCGGTGCCCATGCGTGGGACCGCAGCGAGCAGGTCGCGGGTGTAGTCGGCGGACGGTGCGGCGAAGACCGCGGCGACGGTGCCCGTCTCGACGACGCGACCGCGGCGCATGACGACCACGCGGTCGGCGATGTCGGCGACGACGCCCATGTCGTGGGTGATGAGGAGGATCGCGGTGCCGGTGCGTTCGCGCAGCGCACGCAGGACGTCGAGCACCTCGGCCTGCACCGTGACGTCGAGTGCGGTCGTCGGCTCGTCGGCGATGAGCAGGTCGGGGTCGGCGGCGAGCGCCATCGCGATCATCACCCGCTGCGCCTGTCCGCCGGAGAGCTCGTGCGGGTACTGGCCGAGCCGGCGTTCGGGTTCCGGCACCTCGACGGCACGCAGGAGTTCGAGCGACCGCTCGCGGACGGCGGCGCGGTCGTGCGAGGCGTCGGCGCGGCGGACGGCCTCGGCCAGCTGGAACCCGACCGTGAACACCGGGTTGAGCGCGGCCGACGGGTCCTGGAAGATCATCGACACGCTGCGGCCGCGGACCCCGCGCAGGGTGCGTTCGTCGGTGCCGAGCACCTCGAGGTCGCCGAGCCGGATGCTGCCGGAGGAGCGCGCGCCGTCCGGCGCGATCCCCATCGCCGTCATCGCGGTCATGCTCTTGCCGGATCCGGACTCCCCGACGACGGCGACTACCTCGCCGCGGCCGACGGTGAACGAGGCGTCGTCGACCGCGCGGACCTCGGCGCCGTCGACGTCGAAGGTCACGGACAGGTGGTCGACGGTCAGGACGTCGGTCATGGGGTCTCCGAGCGGTCGGTGCGGTCGCGGGCGGCCTTGAACGCCTCCCAGTCCTCGAGCATCTTGTGGTGGTGGCCCTGCAACCACTGCATGTAGTCGCGGCCGTTGAGCAGGCGCTCGCGGACCTCGGCGTCGACGTCGCCCGCCCCGGTGCGGCCGGCGTGCTCGACCACCGCCAGGCCGTGTCCGATGATGTCGCGCTGCCGGTCGAGGTACTTCCGTTCGCCGGCGAGCCAGGAGCCCCAGACGTCGGCCTCGGCGCGGAAGTAGTGGCTACGCTCGCCGGCGACGATCTGCCGCTTCACGAACCCGGAGTCGACGAGGCGGCGCGTCGCCATCGAGACCGAGCCCGAGCTGGCGCCGAGGGCCCGTTGCAGGTCGGCGGAGGACGAGTGCGGCGCGCGGGTCATCATGAGGTAGCCGAGCACGCGGGCGTCGGTGAGCGCCATGCCCGCACCGTCGTTGAGCATGAGGGCGAACTCCTCGACGAACGCCTGACGCTCGGGTTCGAGCACGACGTCGTCGTGCCCGACACCGACGCCCCGACCGTCGACGTCGCTCACGGTGCCAGCCCTGCCGCGACCTCGGGCGACTCGGTCGGGATCGTCCACGGTTCCTCGGTCATGCCACCGCCGGCGCGGATCGACCGCACGGCGCCGTCGGCGTCGCGCGTGAAGGTGATGTCCTCGTCGACCGAGCCGAAGCGGTTGCCGTGCGTCATCCGGAGCGTGTCCGCGTCGACGACCTCGAGTCGGGTGGGGGTGTCGAGCGGTTCGGGTCCGGACGGGTCGACTTCGACGAGCCGGTCGCCGATGCGGGCGATGTCGCTGACGCCCCACGGGTTGGCGAAGCGTCCGGTGTACGCGGCGGTGTCGACGTCGTCGGGCACGGGGGTACCCGGCGCGGATGTGTCCGCCGCGGCGTCGAGCATCTGCACGATGGCGGTGGCGATGAGGGTGGCGGGCCCGGCGGCGGCGCTCGTCATGACGGACACGACGAGTCCGGATGCCGGGTCGAACAGCGACTGCGTGATGTGCCCGGGGAACCCGCCCGAGTGGCCGCGGACGTCGCGCCCTCCGATGCGGTCGACGATGAACCCGGCGCCGTAGCCGCGGGCGGCCGGGTCGTCGGTGGCGCTCCAGGCCTTGCGCTGCGCGAGTCGCTTCGAGTGGTCGTCGAGCAGGCTGCCGGCCCCGATGACGTGCTGCGAGAAGTACTTGACCAGGTCGGAGGCGGTGCCGTGGAACCCGGTGGCGGCGGCCATGGCGTGGGTGTCCACGTGGTCGATGCGCTGCCGCTGCCGCGCGGTGTGGAACCCGGTGTACCCGACCACGAAGTCGTCGGCGCGCGTGGGGTCCCAGTCGGGGCCGGTGTTCCGCAGGCCCAGGGGTTCGGTGATCGACTCGCGGACGAAGTCGTTGTAGGACTGCCCGGAGACCGCGGCGATGACGAGCCCGAGCAGCGAGTAGCCGAGGTTCGAGTAGTTGAACGACGATCCGGTGGGGACCTTCTGCCCGCGGTCGAGCACGAGTGCCAGCAGCTCCTGCTCGTCGGGGAACGGGCGCAGGAGCGACCAGTAGTCGCCGTCGTGGCCGTCGCGGATGACCCCGGCGCCCATCTCCATGAGCTCACGGATCGTGGCGTCGGCGAGCGGGGAGCCGCCGTCGACCAGCGCCGGGACGTACGTGCCGACGGTGTCGTCGAGCCGGAGCGACCCGCGCTCGGCGAGCTGGAGCAGTGCCGTCGCGGTGAAGGTCTTCGAGTGCGAGGCGATGCGGAACAGGTCGGTGGTGGTCAGGCGGCGCCCGGCCTCGACGTCGGCGTAGCCCCAGGCTTCGTCGAACAGCACCTCGCCGCCGAACCCGATGGCGACCTGCACGCCCGGCACCCGCAGCTGCCAGACCTTGTACGACACCCACTCGTGGATGTACGGCAGGGTCTTCCGGTACGCGGAGAGGGTGTCGGTCACGGTGGTCCTTTCGAAGGGCGGTGGTTCGAGTCTGGCGCGTCGGTCGCGACGGTGCCCACCGCGACGCGGCGTGCACCGTGCAGGTCAGCGCCGACGCGGGTCGAGCGCGGCGCGCAGCGTGTCGCCGAGCGCGATGACGGAGAGCACCGTGACGGCGAGGAACGCCGCGGGTGCGATGAGCATGTGCGGGGCGCGGAGGAACTGCGACGTCGCGGCGGAGAGCTGCAGCCCCCACGAGATCGCCGGGCTCTCGAGCCCGATGCCGAGGTAGGTCAGCGACGACTCGGACACGATGACGCCGCCGACGGTGATGGTCGCGAGCACGAGCAGCGGCGAGATCGACGACGGCAGCACGTACCGGGTGGTGATCCGCCAGGTCGACAGCCCCATCGTGCGGGCGGCGAGCACGAACTCGGCGTTCCGCACGCTGCGGACGCTCGACCGCACGAGCCGGGCCATCGTCGGCCACCCGAACAGCGCGAGCACGAGCGACACCGTCAGCACGGACCGCTCCCCCACGCTGTTGAGCACCACGACGGCGCCGAGCAGGAACGGGAAGCCGAGGAACACGTCGGTCAGGCGGGCGAGCACGGCATCGACCCAGCCGCCGACCATGCCGGCGATCGTCCCGACGACGACGGCGACCATGCCGGCGAGCACGGTGGTGAGCACCGCGACGGCGATCGACGACCGCGTGCCGTACACGACGTTGGCGTACACGTCGCAGCCCTGCAGGTCGAAGCCGAACGGGTGCCCGCTGGTCGGCGAGGCGCCGCTCTGCCCGAGGTCGCACACCCGGGGGTCGCCGTGGCCGAACAGTCCGGCGAACAGCTGCGGGAACGACGCGATGAGCAGCACGACGACCAGGACCGACGCGGGCACCCAGAAGCCCGGGGTGCGGGCCGCGGCCAGCAGGGGTCGTCGTCGGCCGCCGAGGACGGGCTCGACGGTGGCGCTGAGCGCTGAGGTGGTCATGCGGCTGCTCCGGTCCGGACGCGGGGGTCGAGGGCGGCGTGCAGCAGGTCGACGAGCACACTCGTGACGAGGAACACCAGGATGAGCGCGGTCGAGATGCCGACGACGACGGCGCCCTCGTGCGACCGGATGCCCTGGAACAGCAGGTTCCCGACCCCGGGCAGGTTGAAGATGCCCTCGATGATCACGGTGCCGCCCATCAGGTACCCGAGGTCGGTCGCCAGGTAGGTGGCGGTGGGGATGAGCGAGTTCCGCATCACGTGCACGCCGACGATCCGACCGGGCGCGAGCCCCTTGGCCCGTGCGGTCCGGACGTAGTCGGCGTCGAGCGTCTCGATCATCGAGGTGCGGGTGAGCCGGGACACCGCGGCGAGCCCGAACAGCGCGATGACGAACGCCGGCAGGATGTACGCCGTCGGCCAGCCTGCGGTGACGCCGGCGACCGGGAACCAGTGCAGCCGCACCGAGAACACCAGCTGCAGGGCGACGCCGAGGACGAACACGGGGATCGCACCGACGACGATGGTGCCGACCAGCACCGTCTTGTCGAGGGCGGTCCCGCGCTTCAGGGCGGAGAGCACCCCGAGCCCGATGCCCAGGACGATCTCGAGGGCCCACGCGGTGAGCGCCAGGGTGATCGTGACGGGCCACCGCGAGGCCATCTGCTCGCCGACGGACTGCCCGTTGAAGTCGGTGCCGAAGTCGCCGCGGAACAGCCCGCCGAGGTACTGCACGTACTGCAGCCAGAGCGGCTGGTCCAGGTGGTACTCAGCCCGGAGCGTGCGGACGACCGCGTCGCTGAGCGGCCGGTCGCCGCCGAGCGCCCGGATCGGGTCACCGGGCAGCGCGAACGTCATCGCGTAGATGAGGAACGTCACCCCGAGGAACACGATGGCCAGGCCGCCGAGCCGGCGACCGACGGCGAGCGTGGGACGCATCACGCGCCTCCCGACACGGCCGCCGACACCGGACGGGAGGCGCGGGTCGGGTCCGCCACGTGACTCGCGCAGGCGAGGATCGCCCCGTACTGCACCCCCACCAGTTTCCGCACCGGGATCGGGTCCGCCTCGGTGGCCGAGTCGGCCTGCCAGTGCGCGTAGCGCTCCGCCAGGCGGTCGCGCAGGCGCCGGAGCGGCGCGGACGCCGTACCGGCGGTGGTCTCCGCCTCGAACGCGCGGAGCAGCATGCCGCCGTAGCGCAGCCGGAAGCAGCGGACCAGGTCCTCGCAGCCGAAGCGCTCCGCGACGGTGGCCCGCCGGTCGGCCGGCTCCCGGTCGGCCCGGCGGCGGTCGGTGTCCGCCGTGCCGACGAGCATCGGCACGAAGGCGCGCGACGCCTCGAGGAACGGCGACTCGATCGACAGCATCGGCGACGCCTCGTCGAGCAGCTGCTGGAGTTCCTCGCCCGAGGCACCGAGTTCGGCGGAGCAGCGCCGCAGCAGGTCGGCGTACGACTCGTCGGTCGGGGTCTGGTCGTCGGCGTCCGGGTGGCTCCAGTACGGCAG
The DNA here is from genome assembly GCF_902706105.1 of Curtobacterium sp. 18060. Taxonomy (NCBI): domain Bacteria; kingdom Bacillati; phylum Actinomycetota; class Actinomycetes; order Micrococcales; family Microbacteriaceae; genus Curtobacterium; species Curtobacterium sp. 18060. The sequence goes on from NZ_CACSJV010000060.1 coordinate 7,757, forward strand.
TTCGGCGACCATGCACAGTGCTCCGTGCCGCATCGCCCACGCCGCGCTCGACGCACCGTGGATGTGCTCGCCCGGGTCGACCCCGAGTGCTTCGAGGTAGTCGTACGCGGTCTCGATCCCGTCCATCGCGAACACCGCGGGGGCGAGCTCGCGCAGGAACGGCGACTCGGGCTCCCCGGTGTCGAGCGGCAGCCCGAGCGCGGCGGGGACTGCGTGCAGGGTGTCGACGACGTCGGGCAGGTCCTCGGACAGGTAGTAGTAGACCCCGCCCATCTCGCCGTTGTGCAGCGACACCAGCAGGTCCGGCTCGGTGTCGTCGATGAGCCGCATGAACGCGAGCGTCTCCGGCAGCACCTGGTCGAAGTACACCGACTTGTGGCTGTTCGGGAACGTCCACTCCACCTGGCTGTCGGGTGCCGGGCGGTAGAAGTGCCGCGAGTAGAACACCCGGTCGTGCGGGTCGTGGAACCACGCCTCGTTGAGCCGCATGCCGTCCGGGTCGATCGTCGGGACGATGTGCCAGGTGACGTCGAGCGCACGGGCGTCGTCGTCGGTGAGCACCGTCTCGGCGAGGTGCAGGGCCGTCCACGAACCGATCGGTTCGTTCGGGTGCACGCCGCCGACCACGACGGCGGCGTGCGACCCGGTGCCGATCCGGTAGGAGTGCAGTGGTTCGCCGAGCCGGCTGGTGCCGATCCGGGTGACCGTGACCCGGTCCGGGTGGGACGCTGCGAGCGCGTCGAACCGGGCGTGCAGGTCGTCGACGAGCGGGAAGCCGTCGTGGTCGGGGACCTCGGCCGCCAGGCGGAGGATGGTGCGCTGGTCCATGTGGTGGTGCCCTACTTCACGGCGATCTGCGCGACGACCGGGCTGCCGGCGACCGCGGGGAGCTTCGTGACCTTGTCGCTCGTGACGTACGAGTACTTGTCGAAGAAGGTCGGCACGACGGGGAAGTCCTCGAGCACGGCCTCCTGCGTCTTCGTGTAGTACTCGTTCGCCTCGTCCTGCGAGCCGGCGGAGTCGGCCTTCGCCAGCAGCGCGTCGACGGTGTCGGACTGGTAGTACCCGGTGCAGGGCGAGCAACCGCCCGCCAGGGTGAACAGGGCGCGGAGGGTGTTCTGCTGGCTGATGTACAGCGCACCCCAGTGACCGAAGTGCGGGCCGGCGACCTTCTTGTCCGTCAGCTCGGAGTAGTACGAGGCCCAGTCGGTGGTGGCCTTCGCGACGGTGTCGACGCCCAGGTTCTGCCGGATCTGGTTGGCGTACGCCTCGTAGAGCGAGTCGAGGCCGCTGCCGCCGGGGTAGACGAGCGTGATCGTGCCGTCGAAGCCGCCGGACTTCGCCAGGAGCTGCTTCGCCGCCGCGGGGTCGAACTCGCACGCGTCGCCGCAGATGCCCTCTTCGGTGCCGGACATCGACGGGGGCGTGAGTGCGGTGGCGGGTTCGTACAGGCCGCCGTAGATGGCGGTGTTCACCTCGTCGCGGTCGATCGACATCGAGATCGCGCGACGGACGTCGGGGTCGGAGTACCGGTCGTCCCAGAGCGGGAAGCCGAGGTAGTCGATGCCCGGGGCGTCGAAGGAGTGCAGGCGGTCACCGAAGTCGGCCTTCGCGCTCGTCATCTTGTCGGTCGGCAGGAACAGCACGTCGGCGTTGCCCGCGAGGACGTCGGTGTAGGCGGTGTTCATGTCCGAGTAGCTCCGGAACGTGACGTCCTTCGTGACCGGCTTCGTGCCCTCGTAGTCCTTCCACGCGGTGACGGTGAACTCCTTGTCCGCCTTCCACGCCGACTGCATCTCGTAGGGGCCGTTCCCGATCGGCTTCTTGTCGTACGCCTTCAGGTCGTCGTAGGCGGCCTCGGGCATCGGGTAGAACGCCGTCTGGGCCTGGCTGAGCTGGAGCGGGAACTGGCTGTCGGCGTGGGTGAGCGTGACCGTGAAGGTGTCCTTGCCGGTGACCTGCAGCCCCGACATCTCCTTCGTCTTCGGGGTGCCCTTCGCCGGGTTGAGGTCCGTGTACCCGACGATCGCGGCGAGCTGCCCGCTGTTCTCCCACGCGTTGGGGCCGTAGGCGACGTGGTTCCAGGCCTTCACGTAGCTCTCCGGGGTGACGGCCTCGCCGTTCTGGAACGTCCAGCCGTCGCGGAGGGTGATGGTCCACGTGGTGGCGTCGTCGCTCTCGACGCTCTTCGCGGCGACGTCGTGGAGCTCGCCCTTCGCGTCGGTCTGCGTCAGCGGCGCGAACAGGCTCTGCACCTGGTCGAACGCGACGGTCTGTCGTCCGGGCGTCAGGTGGTCGGGCTCGCCGGTGGCGTACACCAGGCTCGATCCGCCGGCGGAGTCGGCCGTGCCGCTCGCCGAACAGCCGGTCACCACGAGCGCCAGTGTGGCTGCCGTGGCCAGGGCGGCGATGGTCCTGCGTCGCATGGGGGTCTCCTCGGGTCGTCGTTGATGAGTGAAGCTAGGCCCGATCGAGCACCCGGCACAATGCTTCTTTCAATGAACTCTGAAACTTTTACCGTTCTGAAACACTCGCGAAACGACAGGTGTCGCGCTCGACCGGGGCCGTGTGCCACGCTCGGACCATGCGGCACACACCCCACTTCCTGATGACGGACGTCGACGAGGTCAAGCGCCTCGTCGCCGGCAACCCGTGGGCCACGATCGTGTCGCACACCGACGCCGGGATCGTCGCGTCGCACTACCCGTTCCTGCTCGAGACACCCGGGCCGGACGACGACCCCGACCAGGTCGTCCTCGTCTCGCACGTCGGCCGCCCCGACGAACTCGCGCACGAACTCGGCCGCCACGAGGTCCTGGTCGTGGTGCAGGGTCCGCACGGCTACGTCTCCCCCGCCTGGTACCCGCCCGAGCAGTTCGTGCCGACCTGGAACCACGTCACCGCCCACCTGTGGGGCACGCCCGAGCTGCTGTCCGACGACGAGAACTTCCGGGTGCTCGGCGAGCTCGTCGACCACTTCGAGCGCGTCATGCCCGAGCCGGTGTCCCTCGAGATCGACGAGGAGACCGCGCGCCGGATGGCGAAGGGCACCGTGGGCATCCGCATCCGGGTCACCCGGTTCGACGCCCGTGCGAAGCTCTCCCAGAACAAGGCCCCCGAGGTCGTCGACCGCATCATCGCGGGGCTGCGCGGCGACGGCCCCTACGCGTCGCCGGCGCTCGCCGACGAGATGGAGCGGGTCCGGTCCGTCGGGCCCACGACGGACAGCCGGGAGGCGCTGGGCCCACGCCGCCGGTTCCGGGCCGACGCGCCAGCGGCGGACCGGCCGTGACGGTGGGGATGAGCGAGATCCTGCTCCGCACCGTCCGCAGGGTGGGCACCTCCGGGGCCCCTGCCGACGTCCGCATCGCCGACGGCCTGGTCACCGAGATCGCGCCGGCCGGCGCGCTCGACCCCGCCGGCCCCGACACCGAGGTCGTCGAGGCCGCCGGCGCCTGGCTCGGCCCCGGCCTCCGCGACCACCACACGCACTTCGACCAGTGGGCCCTGGTGCGCCGCCGCGTCGACGTCTCCGGCTGCGACTCCGCGGAGTCGACCGCCGACCTCCTCGCCGCGGTCGCGCGGACCGGGGTGCCGGACCGCGTGCTGATCGGCCACGGCTACCGCGACGGGTTGTGGCCGACCCCCGCACGACGCGAGCTGCTCGACCAGGCCGCACCGGGCCTCCCGACCGTCGTCATCAGCGGTGACCTGCACGCGGTCTGGTGCAACGCCCTCGCGCTCGCGCACTTCTCCGCACTCGTCGGCCGGCCGCTCGAGGCGGGTGACGACGGGATCCTGCGCGAGCAGGACGCCTTCGACGTGACCGGTGCGCTCTCGCAGGTGCCGGACGACCTGCTCGACGGGTACGTCGCCGACGCCGCGGAGGCCGCTGCCGCCCGCGGTGTGACGGGCATCGTCGACCTCGAGATGCGCTTCGGCCTCGACCGCTGGGCACGCCGGATCCACGCCGGCACCGACGCCCTCCGCGTGTCGTCGGGCGTCTACCCGGCGGAACTCGACGCCGTGATCGACCGCGGGCTCCGCACCGGCGACGTCGTCGACCGGACCCGGGGCCTCCTCACGATGGGGCCGTTCAAGGTCGTCACCGACGGCTCGCTCGGCACCCGGACCGCAGCCATGACCGACGGCTCCGGCGTGCTGGCGTGGGAGTTCGACGACCTCGTCGCGATCACCCGCCGAGCCGTCGACGCCGGACTCGTCCCCGCGATCCACGCCATCGGCGACCGGGCGAACACCCTCGCGCTCGACGTCTTCGAAGCCGTCGGCGCCCGCGGCACCATCGAGCACGCGCAACTGCTCGTCGACACCGACGTCGACCGGTTCGCCAGGCTCGGAGTGGCCGCCTCGGTGCAGCCCGAGCACGCCATGGACGACCGCGACATCGCCGACCGGCACTGGGCGGGCCGCACCGACCGTGCCTTCGCGTTCGCGTCGCTCGCCCGAGCCGGTGCCCGGCTGCTGCTCGGGTCGGACGCCCCCGTCGCGCCGCTCGACCCGTGGATCTCGATGGCCGCGGCCGTCGGACGCGACCGGGACGGCCGCGACCCGTGGCACCCCGCCGAACGGCTCTCCGCGCTCGCCGCGTGGCAGGGCTCGACGGACGGTCGGGTCAGCGTCGCGGTCGGTGACGTCGCGGACCTGGTGCTCGTCGGGTCGGACCCGCTGGCGGCGTCGTCGTCCTCGTTGCGGTCGATGCGGGTGCTCGCGACCGCGATCGCCGGGCGGTTCACGTACTCAGAGCTCTGAAGCGCGCTACTTCTGGTCCTTCGGGCACCAGTAGAGCTTCCGACCGGCCATGTCGGCCACCCGGATCTCGGTGCCGCACACCCGACAGGGCTCACCCTGGCGGTGGTACACCCAGTGCCGGTCCTTGCGCGAGCGCTGCGCCCTCTTGTACTCGGCGTCGGACAGGCCGTCCATCGTCATCATCAGGCCGTCGCGGACGCCGTCGTGCAGCAGCTTCGACCAGTCCGCCCACAGCGCCTTCGCCTGCTTGACGGTGATCTTCTTGCCGACCTTGTACGGGTCGATGCGCTGCCGGAACAGCAGCTCGGCCCGGTAGATGTTGCCGATGCCGCTCACCACGGACTGGTCCATGAGCAGCTGGCCGATGGCGACGTTCCGCTTCCGGACGTTGTCCACGAACGTCTTCTCGGCCTCGGGACCGTCGTCGTTCATCGGGTCGGGGCCGAGCTTGTCGAGGGCACGCTGCACCTCGGCCGGGGTCTCCACCACGCAGGCGGTCGGACCGCGCAAGTCAGCGACGGTGTCCTCGGTCAGGATCCGGACGCGCACCTGGCCGACGGGGTCCGGCGGGAAGGACTCGATCGGGTCCTCGACCTTCTCCTGCTCGGCCATCCGGTACCGCGCCAGGCGTGGAGCGCCGATGGAGGTGAGCGATTCCTCGCCGTCGTCGTCGGCCGACAGCGCCGTGGCGGTCGACAGGTCGCCGGCGAAGTCCCACGCACCGTAGAGCCCGAGGTGGACGCGCAGGAACAGGTCGCCCTCGAACTCGAGGAACATCTGCTTCGCCACCGCACGGGCAGCGATCATGCGCTTGCCGTCGATCTGGGCGGCCCCGGCGGCGAACCGCCCCTGCGGACTGGACACCTCGCAGCGCTTGCCGACGAAGTGCCGGGTGAACTGGTTGGCGATTCGGTGGACGGAGTGACCCTCGGGCATGGGACCTGTCTACTCGGCCGAGCCGTCGATCTGCTTGCCGGCGATGTGCCCCGTCTGCTCGTACTCGGCCAGCTGCGCGATGCGGCGCGCGTGACGCTCCTCGCCCGAGAACGGCTCGGCGATGAACAGGTCGACGAAGCGGATCGCTTCGTCCTCGGTGTGCTGGCGCGCACCGATCGAGATGACGTTCGCGTCGTTGTGCTGGCGTGCGAGGAGTGCGGTCGACTCGTTCCAGACGAGCGCTGCGCGGACGCCCTCGACCTTGTTCGCGGCGATCTGCTCACCGTTGCCGGAGCCGCCGAACACGACACCGAGCGCCTGGACGCCGGCACTCTGGTCCTGCACCACGGCGTGCGCGGCGTTGATGCAGAACGAGGGGTAGTCGTCGAGCGCGTCGTACTCGGTCGGTCCGTGGTCCACGACCTCGTGCCCGGCTTCGGTCAGGTGCGTTGCGAGGGTCTGGTTGAACTCGAGGCCGGCGTGGTCCGTTCCGAGGTGGATGCGCATGGAACCGATCCTATTCCTGCGACTACTGCCCCCGGACCACCACGACGACGTACCGCGTGGGCCCCTCGCCCGGGTTCCGGTAGACCACGTCGGCGGGGTCACCGAGCTCGATCCGGTCGCCCGCGGCGAGCCGCGTCGGCTCGCCGCCGACGACGAGCTCGAGCACGCCGTCGACCACCCAGATGCAGTGCCGCAGGAACGCATAGGCGGACGCCGGGTAGGCCACTTCGCGGCCGGCCGGGAGGCGCACCTCGGTGACGTCCGCGGGGAACGCCGCGCTCGAGACCGGACGGCGGCGGTACCCGGTGTCGGGATCGGTCCAGGACTCCGCGGTCGCGCCGCGTTGGATGCCACGTGCGTCGTCGGGGTCGGTCGCCCTGGGCACCTCGTGCTCGAGGGCTTCGTCGAGGAGCTGCGAGATCGTCAGGCCGAAGGCGCCGGAGAGCCGGCCGAGGATCGTCGCGGTGGGGCTCGACACCCCGCGCTCGACGCGGTTGATCATCGCGCGGGAGACACCGGACTCCTCGGCGAGCTCGGTGAGGCTCCACTTGCGTTCGGTGCGCAGGCGCTGGAGGCGCTCGCCGAGGGCCCGTTCCGCGAGACCCGGCTCGTCGTCTACGATGTGAGACATGACGACAGCATATGCGACGAACGGGGCGGATCCGGTCGTGGTGCGCGATTGCGGACCCCGCGACCTCGACGTCGTGCACGCCCTGCACGTCGACGCCGTGCTGCACTCCACCGCCATCTGGCAGGAGACCCCGCACCCCCGCGCGTACTTCGACGACTGGCTGGCCGAGCGGCAGGGCGACGGGTACCCGGTGCTCGTCGCCGAGGTCGACGGCACCGTGGCCGGGTACGCCACGTACTCCCAGTGGCGGCCGCACCACGGGTACCGGCTGACCGTCGAGCACAGCGTCTACGTGGTCGAGTCGTTCCGCGGTCGGGGCATCGCCTCGACCCTGATGCGGTCGCTCGTCGAGCGCGCGACCGCCGAGGGCCGGCACGTCATGATGGCCGGGATCTGCAGCACGAACACCGGGTCGATCGCGCTGCACGAGAAGCTCGGGTTCAGCACGGTCGCGGTCGTGCCCGAGGTCGGACGCAAGTTCGACCGGTGGCTGGACCTGACGCTCATGCGCCTGCCCCTCGCTTGACGCGAGCCGAGGGGCGGGGGCGAGCCGCGCCTCCCGTCCGCTTGCCGGAGCGTCAGGCGGTGGTGTCGAAGACCGGGCCGACGGTGCGCGAGCGCTTGAGCTCGAAGAAGCCGGGGTACTTCGCCACGGCGACGACGCCGTCCCACAGGTCGAGCGCCTCCTGGCCCTTGGGTGCCGGGGAGATGACCGGGCCGAAGAACGCGGTGCCGGCGACGGCGATGACGGGCGTGCCGACGTCCTGTCCGACGCGGTCGATGCCGTCCTGGTGGCTGACGCGCACGGCGGCGTCGACCTCGTCCGTCCAGGCGTACTCGAGCAGGTCGGCGTCGAGGCCGAGCTCCGCGAGCACGGCGGGGACCACCTGGTCGGGGTCCTGCTCCTGGCGGTGGTGGATGTGCTCACCGAGGGCGTCGTAGAGCGGCTTCACGATGTCCTGGCCGAGCCGGAGCCGCGCCGCCGTGACGATGCGCGGGTAGAGCTGCCCCTTGTGGATGCGCTCGCGGTACTCGTCGGGGATGTCCTGGTCCTCGTTCAGGACGAACAGGCTCATCACCTTCCACGTGACGTCGAGGTCGCGGTGCTCGGCGACCTCGCCCACCCAGCGGCTCGTCATCCAGGCCCAGGGGCAGTTCGGGTCGAACCAGAACTCCACGGTGGTGCGTTCGGTCGGGTGTTCCGTCGTGTGTTCCGTCGTCTTGTCCACAGTCGTCTCGCTCACGCTCCGAGCGTACGCGGCGTCGCTAGGCTGGGGATGACCGTCCCGCCGGTGCACGACGCCGTGCCGGGACTCCCCCTCGCGGACCACGATCGTCCGCGTCCTCAGCGAAGATGGAGCGTTGCGTGCCCGGAGAGAACCTCACCAGAACCGAAGCCCAGGAACGTGCCGGCATCGTCAGCGTGCAGACGTACGACGTCGAGCTCGACCTGACCCGCGGCGCCGAGACGTTCGGCAGCACCACCCGCGTGCGCTTCACCGCGACCGCCGGTGCGTCCACGTTCATCGACGCGATCACGAAGACCGTGCACTCCGTCACCCTGAACGGCACCGCGCTCGACGTCGCCGCGGTGAACGACGGCGTCCGCATCCAGCTCGACGACCTGCAGGAGCAGAACGAGCTCGTGGTCGTCAGCGACGCGCTGTACACGAACACCGGCGAGGGCCTGCACCGCTTCGTCGACCCCGTGGACGACGAGGTGTACCTGTACTCCCAGTTCGAGGTCCCCGACTCGCGCCGCATGTTCGCGGTGTTCGAGCAGCCCGACCTCAAGGCCCAGTTCTCCTTCACCGTGACGGCGCCGTCACGGTGGCAGGTCGTGTCGAACTCCCCGACGCCCGAGCCCCACGTCGACGGTGAGAACGCGACCTGGGCCTTCCCACCCACCGCGACCATCTCGAGCTACATCACCGCGCTCATCGCCGGCCCGTACGAGGTCGTCCGCGACGAACTCACGAGCAGCGACGGCCGGACCATCCCGCTCGGCGTCTTCGCGCGCAAGTCGCTGGCCGAGTACCTCGACCCCGAGTACGTGTTCGAGACCACCAAGAAGGGCTTCGCCTACTACGAGGAGAAGTTCGACGTCCCGTACCCGTTCGAGAAGTACGACCAGCTCTTCGTGCCGGAGTTCAACGCCGGCGCGATGGAGAACGCGGGCGCGGTCACGTTCACCGAGACCTACGTCTTCCGTTCGAAGGTGACCGACGCCATCAAGGAGCGCAGGGTCGTCACGATCCTGCACGAGCTCGCGCACATGTGGTTCGGCGACCTCGTCACCATGAAGTGGTGGAACGACCTGTGGCTGAACGAGTCGTTCGCCGAGTGGGCCTCCACGATCGCCACCGCCGAGGCCACCGAGTGGACCGAGGCCTGGACCACGTTCCAGGCGATGGAGAAGTCCTGGGCATACCGCCAGGACCAGCTCCCCTCGACCCACCCGATCGTCGCGACGATCAACGACCTCGAGGACGTCCAGGTCAACTTCGACGGCATCACGTACGCCAAGGGCGGTTCCGTCCTGAAGCAGCTCGTGGCGTGGGTCGGCATCGACGCGTTCTTCGCCGGCGTCTCGGCCTACTTCAAGAAGCACCACCACTCGAACACCGAGCTGCGCGACCTGCTCGTCGAGCTCGAGGCGACCAGCGGCCGTGACCTGTCCGAGTGGTCGAAGCTCTGGCTCGAGACCGCGGGCGTCAACACGCTCCGCCCGGAGATCGAGGTCGACGCGTCCGGCGCGATCACCTCGTTCGCCGTCCTGCAGGAAGCGCCGGCCGACTACCCGACGCTCCGCCCGCACCGCCTGGCCATCGGCGTCTACTCCTTCGGGACGGACGACTCCGCGCCGTTCGGTGCCGACACCGCGTCGTCCGGCGGCAAGCTCGAGCGCGTGCACCGCGTCGAGATCGACGTCGACGGCGCACGCACCGAGGTCCCCGAGCTCGTCGGCGTGCAGCGCGGCGACCTCGTGCTCCTCAACGACGACGACCTGGCCTACGCCAAGATCCGTCTCGACGAGCAGTCCCGCACGACGGCGATCGAGCACCTCGCGGCCATCGCGAACCCGCTCGCCCGCTCCATCGTGTGGGGTGCGATGTGGGACGCCACGCGCGACGCCGAGTCGCCCGCCAGCGACTACGTCCGGCTCGCGCTCGGCAACATCGCGACCGAGTCCGAGTCGACGACCATCCGCACGACCCTGTCGCAGCTGCTCCTGACGACGCGCAACTACGTGGCGCCGTCGAAGGTCGACGCCACGGTCCGCACGGTGGGCGAGACGCTCTGGCAGCTCGCGGCCTCGGCCGAGGCCGGCTCGGACGCCCAGTTCCAGTTCGTGAAGTTCTTCGCGCAGATCGCGTCGACACCCGAGCACGTCGCCACCCTGCAGGGGCTGCGCGACGGTTCGGTCACGCTGAACGGGCTCGAGATCGACACCGACCTGCGCTGGGAGCTGCTCGAGGGCCTCGTGCTCGCCGGTGCCGCCTCCGATGCCGAGGTCGACGCCGAACTCGCGGCCGACAAGACCGCGTCGGGTGAGCAGGCCGCGGCCCGCGCCCGTGCGACGATCCCGACCGCCGAGGGCAAGCTGGCCGCTTTCGCGTCGCTCGTCGACTCGTCCGAGCTGCCGAACGCGATCGTGCGCCAGACCACGGTCGGGTTCCAGCACGTGAACAGCCCCGTCGTGCTCGAAGGCCTCGTGCCGAAGTACTTCGAGGTGCTCACCCGCATCTGGGCCGAGCGCAGCTACCACATGGCCGACACCATCGTCTCGGGCCTCTACCCGGCGCCGCTCGCGTCGGCCGAGCTCCGCGACGCCGCCCACGCGTGGCTCGAGGCGCACCCGGAGACCCCGGCGCTGCGGCGCATCGTGTCCGAGAGCGTCGCGGGCACGGAGCGTGCGCTCCGGGTGCAGGCTGCCGACGCCTGAGTCGCTCGTGAACACGGGCGGGGCCTCGGCGTTCCTCATGG
>NZ_CACSJV010000061.1:0-18585 GCF_902706105.1 Curtobacterium sp. 18060
CCTCACCCTCTCCGGCGATTCCTACCGCACCCACGGCCGCCGCGACCTCATCAACCAGACCGAGAACAACTAAGCTCAACAACCCCAGAAGGGGTCCGCCCCAGTTCGGCACAAAGGGGTCCGTTCTACTTCGGCGTCAACAAACGCGACGTCGACGAGGTCGATCGCGAGACGCGCACCATCGCCGGAACCATCTTCGATTGGAACGCAGCAGTTGCCAGCGACGACCCACGGACGATCACACGGGTCGCCGTCGCTGGCGGCGAGGTCGTAGAACACATAGCCGTAGGCCTCTCCTACGGTCAGGTGTTCTTCGGTGACGAGCGTCCAGAAGACCTCGGATGGTTGAAGATCCACACCCTCGCTGTTCTGCCCACCCACAGGGACCACGGCATTGCGAGCCAGCTCCTCCAGGCCGCCATCGCGGCACTTCCCCGCGACGTCGTTGGCATCTACGGCTCGGTCGTCCCCTCCAACACACCGGAAGCAATCGACTGGTACCGAGCACGCGGATTCCTGATCACCCCTGTCGCCGAGCTGTGGAACTCACGGCTCGGTCGAGGCGCCCAGTTGCTGACAGAGCGAGACCAGGCCTACTTCTACAGCGACCTCCAATCCCTCCGCCACTGGTCCGGCAAGCACGCCAGCGAACAGTCGGAGCTCGACCGGATCAGTAAGGAAGTCGACAAGGAGATGAAGCTCCGCGAACGGGCGGGCGCCACATCCCGTTCCATCGGGTACAGGGTGTACGCGGACCACGCTCTCGCCTCGAGCACAGGCACCTGCCCCCACATGGATCTCGCACCGATGCGCGGGAACCTCCTCGGCTGGGACCCCGCCCTGCAGGTGGTCTGCACCGGTTGCTACATCGGCCACCTCGAGGCGATCAAGCCGTACGACGCTGAGAACCGCTGCGACGGGTGTGGACGATCCACCACCGGCGTTCAACTCGCGACCGTCGCCCGAGACCTCACCCTCGTCACCGCCGGCCTGTGCCCTCGCTGCGCCGTACGGACCACCTTCGAACCCGCTTGACACTTCCCCAACACCTCGCGGTCGCTCAACTTGCTGAAACCAACCACGATCCCCCTCGATGGCCTGTACGCAGCGAAGCGGAGACAGGGCGCCCGCGCCGCGGCGCGAACCCGTCTCGATAGGCGAACGACTGACGAACGTCGGACCTGCCCGACCCGGTTGAGTGGCCAGCCTCAGCAATCCGATCGGATGGGTCGACTCGTGCGTCCTGTGACCGCCTGATCCGAAAGTGTTAGTGGGCGGCACCAACTAAGTGACATGCCGCTAACGCTCACGCAGCGGTACAGACGCGCAAGCCGTCCAGATCACCTCGGCGGTGACCAGCTGCGTCCGAACGCACGCATCAACACAACACCCCAGTCAGCATCCTTGATCGTGCCCGTCGACGTCTCCATGCTGAACTCGCCACGCTCGTAATACAGGCGCGCTTGGCCCACCAGGTGCGCACCGAGCTGCTCGGTGACATGCCACGTCTTCCGCGCCGTCTGCGACGGCACCAGCTCGAGCTGCAGCCGGTGACCGTGCACCGACACCGTGGACGGAAGCTGCGGAATACGAGGCGGCATGCGCACAGTCCACGCCTCCCCCCGCTAGATCCCCGCAGACACGCTGACACACCGGGGCAACACCCCGTTCGCCACGCCCATCTTGGCCATGCGTAGCGAGTGGGCCAGTTCCAATAATAGTTCTTCTCGGAGCGCGCCAGTGAAAACGCCCAAGTTCTACTCTGCGCGCAGAGTCCGCGATCGGGCACCTCAAAGCCCGCTCGATCGCTGACTCTTTATCACTAGCCCCTGCGCTGCCCCCAACCAAATTTGGTTTCCGAAATAAAATCGACGGTTTCAGACTGAAAACGTGTAGCGAAATCACTGCCGCTTTCATGCCCAAATAGCGGCAACGTCATCAGTTCGTCGAGGACATATACGTGGCATATATACCCGTCGACAACTTCCTGCTCAGGAGCGATCACCGCGCCTGTCGCATCAGCGAACTCGAGAGTCAGTTGCCGCTGTTCAGACAGGCTAAAAACCGACGAGATGATGGATGCTGCTTCTTTGTCCAGCTCTGAGATTTTAGTCATGCTTTACTTTTGATTCGAAACTTTAAAGCCGCCGTTTGTGTCGACCCATGCCGTGCCGGTCGTGAAGCCCTTTCGGGCACGCCAAGAGACGAAATCATAGTAACTAACATAGTGCGCGGCAACCATGTGCGACATGGAACCATGGAAGTGATAATCGCACCATTCAATATGCTTGCCTCCGCCACCGTAGCTCATACGCGTGTTGTGGTCCCACCACTGCATTCCAATTTCCGTTGCGTTAGAAGTGGCTCCTGCGCAGAATAGGGCGCTGACCTTCAGGCCCCATGCGGTCACGCTACTGTCACACACGCGTCGCAGTGAGAATGATGCCTGGAAGTTGGAATAATTGTAGGTCTTATTGCACTTCAGGACCGTGTTTTTCGGGCCTTGCACGCTAGCAGGCGTCATCGTCCGCGTGGATGCTAGAACGATCGTAGGCTGCGATGCGTGATTCACAGTGGTGGCATCGCTGCCGGGGTCGGCAGGGGTGTAGTCCGACGCATCGTCCGGTGCGCCGACCTCGTCGCTCATCGAGCTATCGGCAACGAACACCGCCGGCGTCGTGGTGAGCGAGCCGCTCTGTCCGGCTAGATCGGCACTTACTGTTGCGGACCACGAGTAGGTCTGGCCGTCGACGAGAGTTCCGTCAGGGATAGCCCAGCTTCCGTATTGGTCGCCGCTTGTGATGAGCGGAGTTCCGCTTCCACTGTCGTTCGCCCATACGCTGTAGTTGTAGACGGCCGCGTTGGGAACTGGGACACCCTCGGTCCACACTTCGAGTGATGGGCTCATCGACGCACTGTCACCGTTTGCCGGTGTTGCAACACTGACCGCGGTAGTCCAGTCACCAAACGTTGCAAACCATCGGGTTGATTCGTCCGAGCCGTCAGCCTGCGTCTGGTGCACGCTCAGAGTGTGATCTCCAGCAACCCCAGGTACGTGGATCGCGATTTTTGTTGAGACCGTAGTGGACAGCGCGGCGGTGACTGGCTCGCCGTCGTCAAGGATATACGAGAGAGTCTCGTTGGAATGGTCCGCGGGGCGGGCGGTAATGGAGCAGTCAACGCCGTCCGACGGCACGGTCTTAAGCCAAGCTCCGGTGGTGATGCTCGAACACGCGATCGCAGCCGGTGCTGGCGCGGAATACCAGCCTTGCACGTCGATGACGTAGTTCGTGGCGTCGGCGACGTTGTTGAGGCTGATCTTCCCGTTCGTACCGAGCGGGACGGTCACGGTGTTGGTGCGGATCTCGTCGGCCTGGAAGTTGATCGATGTCGTGTCCGGCTTGGCCGCACCGTCCGCCCACACCGCGGCGCGTCCGTCGCTGCCGCCATGGGCAACGACGAGGGTCAGCACAACCGCGGTGATCCCCGAGCCCATGACCGGAACCCCGGCAGTGCCAGCAATCTGGATCGAACGAGTCTCGTTCTTCGCCAAGATCGTGTTCCCGGTCGCCCGGGAGTCATACGCACGGCCCACACCAGGGGTGAAGACCGCACCGGTCTTGCCGACGGCGGTGAAGTAGCCCTGCAGGTCGATGACGAGGTTGATCGTGGACGACGCGTTCGCGATCGTCATCTTCCCGTCAGCCGACAACGCCACCTGCGCCTGGATCGACGTCGTCGCCGACGGTGTGTAGTGCAGTGAGTTCTGCGGCTTCGTGCTACCAGTGGCGTACGGGGTGAGGTTGCCGTCGGAGCTGGTGGAGTTGATCGCGATCAAGTTGACCACCGCGCCCGACGCGCCAGCCGGGACACCGTTCACGCCAGTGACCTGGATGTCGACGCTCTTGCCGGGTGCGATCGTCGCTTTCGGAGCGCCGAGCCCGGAACGGGTGTCAACGAACCGCTTCCCCGCCACGGGAACGAACCCACCCGCGGCGGTGCCGTCCGTGTTCGCCGTGTAGTAGCCCTGCACGTCGAGGATCACCCGGGCCGAAGTCTCGGCCATGATCTGGATCGTGCCATCCGCACCAACCGCGATGGCGGCGGTGTTGGAGACGTACTCCCCTGTGTTGCCGTTGTAGATCAGCATCGACGTCCGCGACGTGTCCGCATCCGGACGACCAAACAGAGTGCCATTCCCGGGCGCCGTGCCAACGGTGGCGTTCAACGACACAGCCCCAACGGTGCCGTCGTCCGGGACGCCGGCGAGCCCGGTCACCTGGATGGTGCGGTACTTGCCCGCTTCCATCGGCGTGCTGAACCCACCGGTCCCCTTGGCCGTGTCCAAGATCCGACCGGTCGCGGGCGTGAAGACGCCTCCAGTTCCGGTGTCGTTGAGCGCCTGCGCCTGGGTGGCGACGAGCAGTGATCCAACAAGTGCGAGCGCGCCGAGCGCGGCAGCAGCAATGCTGCGCCTCCTCGAGCGCGGAGCGTGCAGCAGAGTGCGCACGAAACCCCCCTACGTGATCGACAGCACGGGCTGCTGTCAGCCTGCGCAGCGTATGAGGAAGCTGAGCGTCTGTACCCGCCCCCCAAACGGGGCCGTACAGAAAAGACCAGGTCAGAGGCGGTCGTACCGCGGCGGCCTTAACGAACCTTCAGAGAAACGCGTGACATTCGCTCGTACGAGGTATTGGAACTAAGCGGATACCGTCATCGCTCTGGCCGTCGGCAGTCCGGTAGCCGATGGTCTATCGGAACGCTGGGACTACGCGGTGCCTGGCGCGCTAGGTAGATGCGAGCTTGGTGGAGTGCTCTGACCTCCCGACCGAGCACGCAAGGGCACTCAAAGCAGGGCACCCATGACGGGTCAATCCCCACTCTGGTAACGGAACTATCCCCATGGACTCGGCCTGCTCCCCGACCGCTGGGGTGGGCCCCTGGTAACGAAACAAGGGATCCCGAGTGGGATCCCTTGCGTTTCGTCTGTCCGCGGGGGGAGGCCCGAAAGCCCGCAAGTCCCACGACGCTGCACCTACAGGGTACATTTCCCACGTGCCGGCTGCTACCCCACACGACGACGCGAACATCCGATCCGCGCTCAGCGCACCGCGCATCGGCACCTACGTGACGGCTGCCGGCGGCGACACCGTCCGGGCAGTGAAGCTCTACGGCTGGAACGCCCGCGTCTCGGCTGCGCTGATGTTGCCGGCACACTTCGCCGAGGTCACCACGCGGAACGCCGTCGACGAAGCCCTCACGGGCGTCTACGGGGCACGATGGCCGTGGAATCCGACCTTCATCCAAAGCCTGCCGAATCCGAAGGGGAAGAGTTACAACCCTCGACGGAACCTGCAGATCGTCGCCGGCCACGAGCCGACCACGGGGAAGGTCATCGCCGAGCTGAAGTTCGTGTTCTGGCAGACGATGTTCACCGCCCGGCACGACGGACGTGTCTGGGGACCGCAGATCGCCGCCCTGTTCCCCAACGCAACGATCGCTGCGAAGCCCCTCCGCAGCCGGGTATACGACGACCTCGACGCCATCCGCCAGCTCCGCAACCGGATCGCGCACCACGAGCCGATCTTCACCCGTGACCTGAGCAAAGACCTCGCCCGCATGCTCGAGCTTGTCGACCTTCGATCAACAGCCACATCGACGTGGTTACGTGCGATGGAAGACGCGACAACAACGCTGGCCGAGCGGCCCTGACGGCGGGGCGGTACGCGCATGGACCTCGGATGGGTGACGGCGATGGTGACGACGGTCGTCGGTGGTGTCGTCACGCTCGCAACGCTCTGGCGGACGACAGCGATGGCAGCCCAGCGAGACAGGGACGCTGCGGACCGTGAGGACGCACGGCGCCGTGAAGACCACGCGAGGGAACGCCGCGGGATCGAGCGGGAAGCCGTCATGCGGCTCGTCGCCCGGTACCAGTCCACCCACTCGTACGCCCGGACCTTCACCCCTCGCCTAGTCGCTCGCCGGATCGACACCCTTGAACATGGCTCCATCGTCGAACCGACTGAGATCCGCACGTTCGAGGAAGGGCTCGACCTGTGGTGGGAACGGCGCGATGACTCGCTCGGCCTCGACATCGAACTCATCACTGACGCCGCGGTGCGAAGTGCTGTCCGCACCTGCGAGGACCTCATTGCCGAAGCAGTCGGCGTTTCCCAAGCGGCATACCCGCACGACGCGCGAAACCTCGTCATCCGATGCTCCTACCTCGCGTTCGAGATTCTCAGTGCCTGGCTCCGTGAGGAACCGATGTCGACACAGCAATCGGACGACGCCGCATACCTGGGCAAAGTTCTCCAGGCGTACTACGACGACTTCGACCAGCCGGACAGCTAGCTCCTACCTGCAAAGGCTGTGGTTGCTGTGACACGCTGAACGCACCAACAAGACCTACCGGAGGACACCTTGGCGCAGAAAGTCACCACCCATCTCATCGACGACCTCACTGGCGACACCATCGAAGAAGGCACCGGCACGACCGTGCAGTTCTCCTTCGACGGTGGCCACTACGAGATCGACCTCACCGACGACAACGCTGACGCGCTCCGTGCAGCGTTCTCCGACTACGTCGCCGCCGCCCGCAAGGTGACGGGGCGTGGCGGGCGTGGCAGCTCGAGCAGCAAGCCGCGCAGCAACCCGGACGAGCTCGCCAGGATCCGAGACTGGGCCGCCGCCAACGGGTACGACGTTTCCTCCCGCGGCCGGATCAGCCAGACCGTCCGCGACGCTTACGACGCCGCCCACTGACACGTTCGAGCACTCCCCCGCTACGCTCACTTTGAGCACTGTCGCAGGGGCTCCGGCCGGATCATCACGACACTGGTGGTCCGGCCGTTCCTGTTCCTTTACCCGGCGCGTAAGAGCAGCCTGGCGCGATGCAGGTGTTCCTCCTCATCAACGCCAGCCGACAGGGCACCATCGTGGGCGCGTTCGCCTCAACGGAAGCAGCGAGACGTTACGCCCGCCGAGTCGACCCGAGCCGCACCTTCACGTACGAAATCACCGAGGTGCCTTGGTTCGACAACTACGAGAACTACTGAGTCCCACTCTCCAGCGACTGCCACTTCCGCCGATACGACGGTTTTATGTCAAGTGGGAATGCCGCCCGATAATGGCATCAACGTGGCGCCATCCCGAGGAGCGAGCCCGCTTCGTCAAGGGCGGTCACGCGCGAGGATTGCACGCTCCAGAACAGGCCTTGCGCTGTGCTGATATCCAGCTGACCGTATTGCACGACGGGAAGGGCGGGGTTGTTCTTGAACCGCCGGTCCGGGCCGCCCTTGACGTTGACGTACTGCCAGGTCTCGCCGATTAGCTGTGTGTCTTTCGGCACGTGTCCCGGCTGTTCAACGAAGCGGGTCACGGACCGCCGTACGGTCAGGTGCCGGTAGGCGACGTCCGAGTAGCGCTTGCCAGTGCCCACGAGAAGCCGGTCCGGCAGGAAGTAGAGCGTCTCGTTCCCTGCCTGGACGGTCGGGATATCGATGTTCGAGGCGAGATACCTCGGCTGCTGGATGCGTGCCTCAGCGGAGATTCGTTGGACGATGGAGCCGACGCCAGCGTTCACCTTGTGTTGGTACGTGGTCTGGACTTGGCCCGACTGGACGGTGCGCCAGAGCTTGGCGCTGCTCGAGGTGGCATCCCATGAGGTGACGAACCGGTCGAACCAACGCGCTGCGTTGTCCTCGAGATCGTAGAAGAGGACGACGTTTTTCCGGAGCCCGTCACGAAGGAACAGCCACCAGCAGCCCGGGATAGCGAGTGCCCAGACGATGAGTCCCCACGGCATGAGCGCTGCCCCGATCACGAAGGCGGCGATGGCAGCGATCCAGCCCCAGCGCGGTCGTCTTGCAGCATCGTTGAGCTGCTGCACGATGTCGTCGCCCCCTGTCGGCCGGAGCTCGAGCGCAGATAAGCCGCTGGTGTCATCCATGAGGACTTCAGCTGGGTTCCACGGAACGGGCGCCACTGGCGGTGTCTGGACATTGGGTCTGCTTCGCGCGGGCTTCGATGAGAGGTACATCGCGCCGCTGGAACCGACCCGTACGTAGTTCCCGCGGGGCCCTGCGCCGATGCGAAGCCCTGGCACCCCCGCGCTGACACCGATACCTGACTTCGACAGGTTGAATCGCAGCGGCCCTGCTTTCACACTCGTGCGGAGCGAGATCCCCATGTGCCCCTCCTTTGGGTTCCGCTCATGATGCAGTGCCGAGAGCTCGCGATGCGAGTGTTCCAGCATGTTCCGTCGTCGTTGGTGCCCAACTCACCCCCGATCTGGGGGAGAGCGTCGAGCTGAGCAGCCCCGCAGACTTGTGCAGTCCTCATCACCAGGGAGCCGCAATGCCTTCACACCGTCCGAGCAGCCACCGCCCGATCGGCACCAGCCGGAGGAAGTTCCACACCACGACGTGGGTCGGGATCGTCGTCACCTTGATGCTGGCGCTCATCGCCCTCGCCTCAGGTGGTGTGTGGTCGATGCTGCTGATGATCGCCTTGGTGGTGCTGATCACTGCCGTCTACGGTCTGCTGTTCCGGCGCACCACCTGGCTCAGGCTCCCCCGGAAACGCTCCGCAGCGGCGCTCGGGGCAGGGCTCGCTTTCGTTGTACTCCTCGGCTCCGGATCAGCCTTCGGCGCCGCGCACCCGTCGAGTCCCGCAGCCGATCAGCCGGCGGCGATCGCCGCCTCCCCCGCCCCCACCAAGACACCACACGCGGCAGCGGCGACCCACACACCGACACCGACACCGACACCGACACCGACACCGACACCGACGGTAACAACGAAGCTCGTCACCGAGACCGCCAGAATCCCGTTCGAGTCCACGACCGTCGAGAACAACACCCTGGCGCAGGGCACGACCTCCTTGACGACCGAAGGCGTCCGCGGCGTCCAGACCACGACGTACCGCGTCACGATGACCGACGGCAAAGAGACCGGACGCCAACAGGTTCGCCAGGAAGTCACCACACCACCAGTGGCGCAGGTCACAAGCGTCGGCACATACGTCGCACCAGCCCCTGCCCCGGCGCCGGCCGTGCCCGACGGGGGCGGCGCAACCGCTCTCTGTGTTGACGGGTCTCTCTCGTACGCTGCCCACCACCAAGGCGCGTGCTCGCACCATGGCGGCGTCGCACAGTTCTACAAGTGATTCGGATCTCGACAGAAGACGCGCCCACGCCGATCCGCAAAACGAGGCCGGCCACGGGCTCCGGCCGCCGCTATCGGGAGCCAGACGTAGCATTCCGGCCAGCTCACGCTTGTGAGCGCTGATGGCAAAGGAGCCAATCATGCGAGTTGCCGCGTACCACTCAACGAACGAGTCGGATCCTGACGTCCACCACGTGGACAATGACTGCCCTGTCGGCCGACAAATCCCGTCCTACAACAGGGAGCCCGGAACAAACGGCTGGCGCCGCTGCGAACGCTGCGAGTAGAAGCTGCCTGGGTGCAGGTGACACCTCACCTGCACCCCGGCGCTCTCTCGAAGACCGGCGCCCAGTGCGACACACCGCGAGAGACCCTCGCCCTTCCGCACGGAACCGATTAGCGATCGCGAGGTAGCGAACTCCGGGCGCTCTAGAGCGTCCGGCGGCTCCGGGAGACCAGCCGATACCGCGCTCTTATGTCAACTGGCACAGCTCGGTAGCACGTTCAGCGAGACGTGCGGCACGAGTCGCGCGGAAAGACTCGTACTCGCTTGCGAAGTCGCTTTCCGCAAGAAATCCTCCATCCATGATGTTGCTCGCAGCGGTCGTGCCAATAGCAGGCATAAGCGAGCGATAATCACTGGGCGCCTTACGCCTAATTTTATTGTTGTCATCACGAGACAAGAATGCAAAATTTGCAAGATTGTTGATCTCTCGTCCATCAACGCCTAGCTCTTCGAGGTAAGCCTTTGGAAAGATATGGTGGAACTCGCTTTTGTTGTACGCCTGCAGCACAGACCTCAGGTCTATCTTATTACCCGAAATGAAACTGTATGGACCTTCGCTAGCTAGCATATTGACAAAGGTTGCAGTACGCGCGGAACCCATCCGGAAGCTCGTCTCAAGGAAGAAATTCGCACCAACAGCCACTCCAAAGTTGGCAATCTCCGAAACCGCACCGTCACGAAGTGATGCCATTTCCGCAACGTCTGCCTTCGCTGCCCGGGATGTCTGACCACTGTATCTTTCGGAGAAACAAGACCGCCAAAACCATTTTTTCAGTTGACTCAATTGGGCTTCCGTATAACGCGGCAATACCCCATCTTCTTTCGCAAAGAATGTTGCAAGCGGGACAAGCATGAGCGGATAGGGAAGCGTTTTCACTGTATGCACATTTAACTGCGAGTTGAGAAAATCGACCGCACCTTTGATTCCATTCACAACCTTCGTGTATGCGTCTCGAATAACCTCCCCTTCCGCTCGCATAAGTGAGTCGACAGTCGGATCTCCGCTGAGAATGGCTGCGCAAGAGCGTAGAACGAGGTCTCCGCCTACGACAGCGTCTCCAAAGGAGAACAACTCGAGTTCCTCCTCGAGGTCTACGAACTTTTGCCGCAAGTCAAAATCATCCCGCCATGTCCACGCGGCAAGAAGTTCGATAGGACTCAGTTCGACACCTTGATGATTGATTCTCTCGAAGACGATCGCTACGGTGCCTCGGTCTTCTGTCTCGATCTCCTGAACGGGGAGCATCGCCTCTTTAAAGCGGCTGTGGAGGTCATCAAGTATTTGCAGCTGCTCTTCGTCGAACTCGTTAGTGGCCTTTCGGTAGGCCGTAGAATCAAACAGTGTTCGCAAGGGGAAATGCGCGGAACTGTCTACGTCAGACCCATGAAGAGCGAGAAACTGCGGCTGCTGCGCGCTTGGTTCAGCAGACAAATCGAAGTAGATATCCGGGTATGCATCGGATTCGGGCCGCGTGAAGTCCGTCTGGAAAGTCATGAAGAGTGACGTGACTCGCTGCTGACCATCAAGTACGTAGGTCGTAGAGGCTTTTTCTCCGGGCGTCGGCAGCTCATAGGGGCCGATGTGGCGATCCGATTCAAGCTTTTGCTGGGTTGACCAGAATAGTAGAGACCCGAACGGGTACCCCTTGTAAATCGAGTCTATAAAATGCGAGATATGGTCAGCATCCCAGACAAATTCCCGCTGGAACGCCGGTATTCGCACCTGCCCCTCACCGACCTGTTCCAACAGCTTCCGGATTGAGATGCTTTTCAGTTCAGCCATTTGCTGTAACCCCCTTCGAAACTGAGCATAACGCGCGTAGTGACCCAACCAACACTGCAGTCGCTTGCACAGCTACAGGTCGGCTGCTTGACGGTGCCCTGCTCTTCAAGCCTCAGGAGCCAGGAGTCACCTCAGGGACGTGGTCATGCACTGTGTCGCGTGAGGTATACCCCAGCGCCACATGCGCAGAGTTGGTCGAATCGCGTGGTTCTAGGGTGCCGATCCGTCCTTTTGCTACAGGAGTGTGCGAGGGTCTAGGGGTGGTGCAGCATAAGACGCAGACCGTCGCCTACGTTCGGGTGAGCTCGATCGATCAGAACCTCGACCGGCAGCTCGAGGCCATCGGCCACGTCGACCGACTGTTCGAAGAGAAGGTTTCCGGCGGCTCCCGCACCGATCGAACCGCGCTCCTCGACTGCATCGGCTACGTCCGCGACGGGGACGTCGTCCGAGTCGCCTCGATGGACCGGCTCGCCCGCTCACTTGGCGACCTGCGTGACATCGTCGACGAGATCACCGCCAAGGGCGCCTCGGTCGAGTTTGTGAAGGAACAGCAGACTTACAGCCGCGACACGGATGACGCGATTGGCCGGCTCATGCGGAACCTTCTTGGTGCGTTCGCTGAGTTCGAACGCACCCTCATCCGCGAACGCCAACGCGAGGGCATCCGCATCGCCAAAGCCGCCGGTAAGTACAAGGGCCGCAACCGTAAGCTCACCGACGACCAGATCACCGAAGCACGCCGACTCATCAGCACCGGCGTCCCCAAGACAACCGTCGCCCGCGGGCTCGGCATCGACCGCACGACCCTCTACCGGATGCTCGCGACACCCCTCTCCCCCGCCTCCACAGATGGGGCTGCCAGCGACGTCGCTGCTGTGTAGCGTTTGGCGCCCCCGGATCCACCGGGCATTTTTGCGGGACAGGCATACAGCAATACGCCCGGTCAGGTTGCAGCAGGCAACGGATGCCATCAGAGGCGACACCTGTCGTGTAGCGGTGCACCACCGGTCATCGGGACGGTCGGTTGCCGACCCTGGGAGCTATGTTGAGGGCCATGAGCAACCCGAATGCTTCTCAACATGCCAAGACGACGCTGGTCGTAGCCGGATTCATCCTGCTTGTGGCAGGAGTCGCCATGGCTGTCGTTGGGTTCACCGACACGAGCCCATTCCTCGCTGCGGTGGGGTTCATCATCGCCGTGTGCGGGGTCGTCGCGGTGATCGTGGCGGTCAGTAGGAAACCGGTCCGCTGAAGGATCCGCTTCTGAGGCTGCTTCGGCAACGCATCGGTCGACGAGTGGTGCGGGCCGCCAGCGATATCCGGCCAGCGTCGGTGCCGCCGGGTGTGCTCCAACTGGGCTCAGGGTCACTGCTCTCGCTGTCGCGCAACTAGTGAGGTGGGTTGACGCTCAGAGGTGATTCCGGATCCAGTCGTTGACGTTCTTCGACACTCCGTGCGTCGCCCAGGACTGCCCGGTGACGGTGACGACGGCGACAGCGTCGTTGCTGTCGACGATCTCGCCGATGCCGTCGCGGAGCTGCTTCGCGGTGAGGTCGGTGTCGACGAAGTAGCTGCTCTTCGCCGGGCGCGCCCAGCTCCGGTGCGACTTCAAGTATGTGATGAGGGCCTCGTACTTCTGCCCGGTGGTGTTCAGGTCGTAGTTCACCCAGTGAACGGCCATGGTTGTGCTCCTGTTGATGCAATGCGATGCGTTGGTGGTGGGCGGGTGGGCTGCGAGAAGGTCGCAGCTCACCCGCCGCTGATTACTTTTCGTTCCGGACACCCTTGTGCTGGTTCGCGCTCCCGTTAAGGATGCGGCCCGTGCTGGTGTCACGCTTGAACCACTGACCGTTGTGCTGGAACTCGCTGCGTCCCTTGACGGCACCATTGCGGTGCCCGTTGCCGGTGTTCTTTGCCACTGTTGTATTCACCTCCGCTCTGAGCGAGAGTCGGCGGTTCCGCCACGCTCACTTAGTAGTCGGAAGGAGAGTCGCTGACTTAAGCCCGTTGCGCGGATACTTCTGCGACATGTCGGCACGGCGGTGCGGCAAAGCGCAGGAGGACATCGAAGGAGTGGAACTGCAGAGAACGACGCCCCGCGCCATGCGGCGGCGGGCTACTGGCAGTCGATGCAGACGCCCGTGTCGTTGATGAGGTACGAGTTCTTCAAGACTCCGCATTCGGTGCATGCGCGGGCGCGGGCGGCGTTCCGGTCGCAGCGGCACTTGCCGCAGACCGGGCAGTGCGGTTCCCGACACGTCGCGCACGGCCACCCGCGCACGGATACCGGCCCTTGACAGCAGGAGATGGCGATGGTCGGCCGTTGGTCGTAGTCGCGTTCGCCGATCGGCTGGGCGATGCCACTGCCGCCGCTCCAGATGTTGGCGTCTGCGAAGACGGCGATGACGTACCGTCCGTCGCGGACAGCGTCGACCCAGAAGTCCGCTTGCGCTCCCCAAGGCGCACGCCAGCCGATGCGCCGTCGGAGGGGTGTGCCTTCGTGGAGTTCGAGGAGGGGGTTTCCAGGGTCGAGGATCTGGTTTCGCCAGGGGTAGACCGTTGGCCATCCGTGCTCTGGATCGGGGTGCACTGAGGCGTGCGCGACGGCGCCGTATTCGGGGTCGATCATCGCGATGGCACCGAGCCCTCGGAGTTGCTCGGTGAGGGCGATGATGCAGACCGGTCGACTTGCGCGCGTGGTGCGGTACAGGTCGACGACGTCGGCGGCTTGCAAAGGCCGCTGTAGCGGCGGCAGTGTCGCCACGGGAAGCAGCAGCGCCTGCGCGATGCGGTCGCAGAGCATCTCGAGCAGATGTTCCGGACGGTATTGGTTCGCGATCC
Source organism: Curtobacterium sp. 18060 (assembly GCF_902706105.1). Taxonomy (NCBI): domain Bacteria; kingdom Bacillati; phylum Actinomycetota; class Actinomycetes; order Micrococcales; family Microbacteriaceae; genus Curtobacterium; species Curtobacterium sp. 18060. The sequence goes on from NZ_CACSJV010000061.1 coordinate 14,084, forward strand.
AGTCGTAGAGGCCAGCGTTCGTGACGAGGATGTGCGCGAACTCGTGGGCGAGCGTGAATTGGTCGCGGTCGCTGTTCGAGGACGCGGCGTAGAGCACCACACCGTCTTCCAGGAACGACAAACCGTCACAGGTACCATCGGCCGCACGTTGAGTACCGAGATGTTCAACCTGCTCGACGATGAGGCCGAACTCGTCCTGCATGGTTGCGGCGGGGTTGGCTGCGAATCGCAGTCGTTGCTCATCGGGCACGGGCTGCAGTGCTTTCGCGACAGCCCGGGTTAGGTTCATCGTCCTTCTCTACTTTCGAGCGCGCTGATGAGCGCCTCAATCGAGGAGAGCGTGTCCTCGACGTCTGTCCGAGCTCCGCGGTGCACAGTGGTGAGGGCACGACGTTCTAGGGCGCCCCGGGCCTCCGGAACGGTCATATGACGCAGTCGCGCCCACCGTGTGACGAGCGAGGCGAATCGGGGCGAACGGCGGAGCTGCTGGACGAGGTCATCCTGCTCCGCAGGCGCGGACGCACTAATGAGCTGTTCCGCTGAGGTGTTCAGCAGTGCGGCGAGAGCGGTGATAACAACGGGGGGCACCTCAGCGGCGTTCGTGGTCTCCCACCGCATCACGTCCGCCGGAGTGAAAGTCCACCCACGTCGGTTGAGCTCGGTCGCGACGTCGCTGACGGTGCGCTGCTGACGTTGCCGCTGCGCGCTGAGGAGGCGACCGTCGAGGCGTTTCTCCGGTGACGGTACGAGGCCAAGGAGCTTCGCCGCCCGGTCGTCCTCAAGCGCTGGAGCGCCTGCGTACCGGGCGAGGTTCTGAAGTTCGTCCACGATCGCGGCGAAGGGTCGTAGGTCGGCGGAAAGTTCGGGCAGCGGAACGGGCGCTGATCCGTCGTCACGGCTCAGCCGACCGGTCGCCATCAGTCGGGTGACGAGGTCGTCGTTGTCGGTGGTCATCGTTTCGCTCCTTCCATTCGTTGCCGCAGCTTCTGCAGTGCTTTCGTGAGGATCTGGGAAATGCGGGCTGGGGTGACCCCGAGCGCTTGCGCGACGTCCTTCTGCGGCTCGTTCCGGATCGATACGCGGACGATGACGTCCCGTTCCCTGTCGGTCAGCACGTCCCACGCGTCCCACACCTCGGCAACGGCCAGGCCCTCATCGAACGCGTCCTCGACCTCTACGTACGCGTCAACGGGGTGCGGGAGATCCTCGAGCGCTTCCGGCGCGCCGGCATACTGCTTCGGATGCAGGCTCCGGATCGCGTCGATGGCGCGGCGCTTCGTCATCGTGATGACGAACGCCGCCGGATCCTCCACACCGGTGGGCCGCTTGTGGAGCAGTTCCTCGACGACGGTGAGCACGACATCTTCTGCGTCGCGTTCAGCGCCGACCTTCGCCAGCTGCGCGGCTGCGATGCGGTGGAGCATGTCTTTGTGGGCGCTGTAGAACGCCGCGATGCCTTCCGGTGTGGATAGGTCCATCGGTCCCCCAACGTGTCAACAACTGCCATGCCGGCTGCGAGCTACCTTCACATCATGGAGTCGTCGTTCGCGTCGGGGAAGTAAGTCCTTGTAACCGCCGGGCGTGTCGCGCGGAAAATGAGGGCCCCTGAGGTGCCGCCGGAGGCTGGTGACGGCAGTCGGGGTCCACGGCGCCGCCTGCCAGCGTGGCGGAGACCCCGACTGCCGTCGTTCGACATTGCCGACCGACCAGACCAGACCATGACGACCTACTGCCGGCTGTGACACCCGGTGAGATCGACCGATCGGCGTCCGGTAGCCGATCGCCGAGCGGGACAGGCATCCTCCGAGGTGTTCGGCTATCGGGGTGCCGGTTCCCATGACGCTGATTGCCAGCGGTGAGGTCGCTCGTCATGGCCGGTCGCCGCCACAAAGTCGTACGCTCAGGGCGTGGATGCTCGACTCAGCTCCGGGTGCACGGACCATCCTGGCTATGGGCTTGTGCGCTGGACGGCCCGAAAACTGACGCTGCCGGACGGCAGTGTGTTCGCAACCGTCCTTGACACCGCGACGGACAGTGAGGGCCTACCCCTCAGTGAAGCGGGCCGCAGCGAACTCATCTTCTGGGAGAGCATGACCGCGTAGCGATCCTCCCAGGGACCCTCACTGCTCCGCGGAAAGGACGACACCGCGGGCTCGCCGACAGCTCCCCCAAGCCCTCTGCCACGCGCTGCGTCTCACAAACCGTCAAGACCACGCGACGAACCGCCAGCCAGGCCCAGACGACATTCCGAGACAAGCGGCACCCGCTTGGATGCTGATGTCACCGACATGGCAATGTGTCTCACGGCTGCGTCTCGGAAAACTATAGTTTCCCGAGACGTTAGGGTCTGTAGCGTTTGACGCCCCAGCGCCGGGCAGTTTTGCGGGGCAGTCATACGGCAATACCCCCGATCAGGCAGCAGTAGACAACGGGGCCCTCCCAAGGCGACAGTTGTCGTGTAGCGGTGGACGACCGGCTTACGGGACGCGCTCGAGTCATCTTCGGCACGCTCTGCACGTGTGCGCTCGGCGCTACTCTTCATCGTCCTGCTTCGGTGGTGATGGTTTACCCCCTCGCGACCCAGATACCCGGGAAACCTACGGCGCGTCTCGCTCTGATTCGATGAAGCGGTATGAATGGATACATGCTCAAGATCCGCACTCGGTGGTCTCGCTCAAGCGCTCAGTTCTCTCTTCCGCTTCCTCCGGACATGGTGAAGGACCAGCTGGTTGCTGCTTCCAAGACCTTGCATGGCCTGCGCGTTCGATATGCGACCGCGCGCCGAGTGGTGCTGATGTCGCCGCCGAATTGGAGGACTTGGGGGGACCTGATCACCGTTGAGTTCGACTCGCAAGATGACGGCGGCACCAGCGTCAGTGTGAGGACCACTCCCTCGCTGCCACTCTGGTTGTACGACTGGGGCCAAGGCGCGAAGGACATTCGCCTCATCCACGAAGCACTCGACCGCTCCGTCCGCTGACCGGTCCGCTGACCGGTCCGCTACCGCGACGGTTCTCTCTCCCCTTCGACGGCCCCTTCGCTGGCCCCGGTTGACGCAGGCTGAAAGCGTGAGTCAGATTCGACGTGCGCAGGTATTCGCGTGGACCATGCCTTCCATTGCCCTTGTACTCATCGCGGTCCACGCACTGGCATGCTTCCTGACATACATGCACACCGCTCCAATCGATGCTGCGTAACGAGCAACCGACGAGAGTGGCCGCGAGGTCCTTCGTGCACCTTCCGCCGACGTCACGGCCGCTGATTGACCCCAGGGCATCACTCGGATCGCCTCGTTTCCGGTGGCCATCGTGGGCACTCCAACAAGTCCGAACTGAGGATGCCGCACTGGTGTCCACGTACCTCATGATGATCGTCGGCATCTTCGAATGCGTCGCGGGTATCGTCGTCGCTGCATTCGGAGTCCTCGAAATTCTCCGACTCTGACTGCCGTCGACTGCGGCGCAACCGTTCACGACGCTCGCGTGACAGGTAGCCGCAGCTACATCCCGTGAGACGATCAGCAACCGGAACGAGCCTCAGCTGACCGTGGCTTCGCCCATGACCGGGCCGCTCCAGGTCATTGCGAAGGGTATCTGATTGTCGGGATCACGCCAAAAGCGCGATCGGAACTTTGGTCAAGCGCCTCGGTGCATGACGCTGGCGCACTTGCCTAACGGACAGCGCGCCGATGCGAGTCAACGTCTCTTGGAGACGTCATCGTCAACACTATGCACCTTTCGCCGACTCTGCCTGACAAGCACAGCACCCAGCGCGACCGCGGAGACGAGCACAATTAATCCGCCAACCCAGGTCTCCCACCGGCCGACGTTCGCACCGCCCCCAATAGTGAACATAAGACCAATACAAATTGAGCCAACAAGCGCTATCGGTGAGAGTGTACGCCGCATGAAATTACTCAACAGATAAACTCTCCATCGCCATTGATTGTACCCGTACTGTTGCCCGGCGTAAATTGCGCCGAGAAGAAGTAATAGCCGCCGCCAATGGTTGAGATGATGCTCCAAGGATTCGGTGCCACAACGGCAGAGATAGCGTCGCCCGTCAGAAGTAGCACCTGACCCGCCTGCGCCCAACAGGCACCAGAGACATCGTGCCCGGTCGCATCGGATTTGTTAATGGCGTCACTGGCTGCGAAGGCGTAGCGGTTGGCGTTGCTCGGGCTGAGTGGTGCGTCGAGCGTGTCGCGTTCGATCCATGCGCCGGCGGTGCTGGACTGCCACCGGTACCCGAACTTGGTGAGCCCGTTGTCGGTGCTGGACGAGCGGAGACCAGACTTGAACCCGTACGGGTTCTGCTGCCACTGCGCACTGTTGCCGCCGACCTTCACGGTTTCGACGCCGTACGGGTCGTAGGAGACGGTGTACGCGGTCTTGCCGGTGTCCGCGATCGCGGCGGCCGGATTTCCGGTGCCGTCGATGACCCACATGCTCGTGGTGCCGTCCGTGGTCTGCAGGTCCAGGGGCTGCCCCGCGGACGGGTCG
>NZ_CACSJV010000062.1:0-18535 GCF_902706105.1 Curtobacterium sp. 18060
CCCCACCCGGTCCCCCTCTCGTCTCGCGACCCGGCCACGTCGAGAACGCTACGGACCCACTCGACGCCCCACGGGCCTCCCGGTCAGACCTGTGGACGACGCCGGAAGCGAGCCGCCCTGTGGAGGGGAACACCCTGCGGACCGACGCCGCCGGACGCAGACGGTTAGACTCGACCACCGTGATCGAACGCACCCGCATCGCCGACCTCGCTGCCCTCCCCGACGGCCCCGTCTCCGTGGCCGGATGGGTCGAGACCGTCCGAGACCAGAAGAAGGTGCAGTTCGTCGTCCTCCGCGACGAATCCGGCGCCGTCCAGCTCGTGAACCCCGCCACGCGCGAGGCCGCGGACGGTGACGACGCCGCCCAGGCCGCGCTCGCCACCACCACCGAGATCTCGGCCCTCGCCCACGGCACCTTCATCCACGCCACCGGCACCCTGAAGCACGACGAGCGCGTCAAGCTCGGCGGGCTCGAGGTCAAGGTCGGCACGCTCGAGGTGGTGAGCGCCGCGATCCCGGAGACCCCGATCGCCGACGACTCGTCGCTCGACAAGCGGCTCGACTGGCGCTTCCTGGACCTGCGCAACCGCAAGCAGAACCTCATCTTCCGCATCCAGACGACCCTGGAGCACGCGTTCCGCACCTACTGGGTGGACCGCGACTACATCGAGATCCACACCCCGAAGCTGATGGCGTCGGCGTCCGAGTCGCGCGCCGAGCTCTTCCAGCTCGAGTACTTCGAGACGACCGCATACCTGGCGCAGTCGCCGCAGAACTTCAAGCAGATGGCCCAGCCGGCCGGCTTCGGCGCCGTGTTCGAGATCGCCGACGCGTTCCGCGCGGACCCCTCCTTCACGAGCCGCCACGCGACCGAGTTCACGAGCGTCGACGCTGAGTTCTCGTGGATCGAGTCCCACGAAGACGTCATGGCGATGCACGAAGAAGTCCTGGTCGCCGGCATCACCGCGGTCAAGGAGAAGTACGGCAAGGAAATCGAAGAGGTCTTCGGCTTCGAGCTGCAGGTCCCCGCGACGCCGTTCCCCCGCGTGACCCTGGCCGAGGCCCGGAAGATCGTGGCCGACAGCGGCCACGACGTCGTCCGCGCCGACGGCGACCTGGACCCCGAGGGTGAGCGCCGCGTTGCCGCCTGGGCGAAGGAGCACCACGGTTCGGAGTTCGTGTTCGTCACCGAGTACGACGCCTCGATCCGGCCGTACTACCACATGCGCAAGCCGGGCGACCCCTCGCTCACGAACAGCTACGACCTCATCTTCAACGGCGCGGAGATCTCCACGGGCGCACAGCGCGAGCACCGCGTCGACGTGCTCGAGGCGCAGGCCGTCGAGAAGGGCCTCGACCCCGAGGAGCTCGGCTGGTACCTCGACTTCTTCCGCTACGGCGTGCCGCCGCACGGTGGGTTCGGCATGGGCCTTGCGCGCGTGCTCATGCTCATGTTGGGTGAGCCGTCCATCCGCGAGGTCACGTACCTCTTCCGTGGACCGACGCGCCTGACCCCGTAGTCACATCGCGCGGCGCCCCGCGCGAGCGCACATGGTGAGCAGAAACCGTCGCCTCCCGATACGGGAGGCGACCATTCCTGCTCACGAAGCGCCGCAGCGCACGCAGCACCGGGGGCGGGACGGGAGGCCCGGCTCAGCTCTGCCAGTCGATGGCAGCCCGCCCCGTGACCAGTCCACGGATCTCGGCTGCGGCAGCCTGGTGGTCCGGGTGCACCTGGTACTCGTCGAGTCCGGCGAGGTCGTCGAACGACGCGACGACGGCGACGTCGCTGTTCTTCTCCGGGTAGGCGACGTTCTCGACGACCTCGAGCGAACGGATCGACCCGATGGTGCCGGTCAGGCCGGTCAGGAGTTCGCGGATCCGGGCGATGGTCGCGGCGCGGTCGAGGTCTTCGCGCAGGGTCCAGGCGACGACGTGGGAGATCATGCGGGGGAACCGGCCTTCTCGAGGGCACGTGCGAGCCGGTCGGCGTCGACGTGCCAGTTGCTGTGGACGCGCCCGTCGACCAGCACGACGGGGATGTCCTCCGCGTACTCCTGGCGGAGGGCGTCGTCGTCGAGGATCGAGCGTTCCTGCAGGGTCACGCCGGGGTGTTCGGCGACGACGCGTTCGACCACGGGCCGTGCATCGTCGCAGAGGTGGCATCCGGGCTTCGTCAGGAACGTCACTGCGGGCATGGCTCCATCGTAGCCCGCGGTCCGCGTCCCCTGGGGAATGCGAAAGCCCCGGCGAACCGGGGCTTGACGCTGCAGGCTCGGGGCCTACTTCTTGTTGCGACGCTGGTGGCGCGTCTTGCGAAGCAGCTTGCGGTGCTTCTTCTTCGCCATGCGCTTGCGACGCTTCTTGATGACAGAACCCATGTGGACCTCGCTCGGACTGTGCTGATGTATCGGACACCGGGCCGTCGAGACCGCGGAAAATCAACCCGGCCGAGTCTACCGGAGGGCTGACGCGATGTCGAACGCGCCCGGAACGGACGGGTGTGCGCTCAGCCGACGTCTGCGATGCCGCCGCGCAGCACGTCGGCGACGGCTGACTCGGGGACACGGAAGGACCGGCCGAAACGGATGGCGGGGAGCTCACCGGCGTGGACCATGCGGTACACGGTCATCTTCGAGACACGCATCATCTCGGCGACCTCAGCGACGGTGAGGAAGCGCACGTCGTCGAAACTGCCGGTCATGATCCGCCTTCGGTGGCTCGCACGCGATCCGCGCACGGGTTTGGTGTGACCTGTGTGGTCACTGGCAACTGTAGAGGCGCGTGCGACCCAGTGTCCAGGCTCAGTCTTCGTCGCCGCGGCGGGTGAAGCGCTTGCGGCTGCGGTCGACGACACGCTCCCAGCCCTGCTGCGCACCGGAGATCGCCGCGGTGGCCCGGTAGGACGCCTCGGCCATGACACGCCCGAGCTCGGTCCCGACCTCGACGGTGGTCTTGCCGGCAGCACCGTTCCGGCGGACGGACACGGGCTGACCGTCGGGGGTCCAGGCCGTGGTCGCGGGCATGCCGTCGGCGTCGACCGCGCCGGTGAACGGCAGGACCCAGTCCTCCAGCGACACGAGCGGTTCCGGGTCGAGCCGGTAGAAGCGGTGCTGCCCTTCTTCGCGGCTGGTGACGAGTCCGATGTCGCGCAGGACCCGGAGGTGCTTCGACACCGTCGGCTGGCTGACGCCCAGTCGTTCGACCAGTTGCCCGACGCTGAGTTCCCCGCCGGTGACGTCCGATCCGTACGCGGCGAGGAGGGTCCCGAGCAGCTCGCGCCTCGTGGGGTCCGCCACGACGGAGAAGATGTCGGCCATGCGGGCAAGGCTAGCCGGGGCACCACGGATGTACCATGACGAACCGTCCCGGCCCATGTCCTCGGAGGCATACGATGCTCGACCGTACCGAGCCGCTCCCGCGGCACGTGACCGTCACCCGACGACGCGGCGGACGGATCGCGACGGTCCTGCGCTCGTCGCCGTCACGTCTGGCGATCCTGGTGTTCGTCGCCCTCATCTTCGTGTTCACATCGCTGTTCATGACCCCGTGGGCGGCAGCCGACGGGACCGGCACGCACTTCTCCGACGCGCTGTTCACGGCGGCGTCGGTGGTCTGCGTCACGGGCCTCGCGACCGTCGACATGGCCACGCACTGGTCGGTGTTCGGCAAGGTCCTCGTGGTGATCGGGACGCAGATCGGTGCGGTGGGCGTCCTGACCTTCGCGTCGATCCTCGGGCTCTTCGTGACCCGCAAGCTCGGGCTCCGCGCGAAGCTGATGGCCGCGGGCGACTCGAACCCGCTCCGCACCCACCACGGGGCGGTCCCCGAGGGGCAGGCCGTCCGCCTCGGCGAGGTCGGCACCCTGCTCGCCACGGTCGCGGTGAGCACCCTGTCGATCGAGATCGTCCTCGGCCTGCTGCTGCTGCCGTCCGTGCTGATCGCCGGCATCCCGTTCTGGACCGCGGTCGGCGACTCCTTCTACTACGCCGCCATGGCGTTCACGAACACCGGCTTCTCACCGAACGCGGACGGCCTCGACCCGTTCGCCCACGACTACTGGTTCCTGACGCTCCTGATGATCGGTGTCGTCGCGGGGTCGATCGGCTTCCCGGTCATCCGCACCCTGACGAAGCAGCTCCGCACGCCGCGCCGCTGGCCCATCCACGTCAAGCTCACGCTGGCCACGAGCGCCGTCCTGCTCATCGGCGGTGCGATCGTCTACACCGCGCTCGAGGCGTCGAACCCGACGACCTTCGGCGAGGAAGGCGCGGGACGGACCGCGTTCCAGGCCCTCTTCCTGTCGACGATGACCCGGTCCGGTGGCTTCTCGCTCGTCGACTTCGACCAGCTGAACGGCTCGAGCCTGCTCGTCACCGACATGCTCATGTTCATCGGCGGCGGGTCGGCCTCGACCGCCGGCGGCATCAAGGTCACGACGCTCGCCGTGCTGTTCCTCGCCGCAGTCGCCGAGGCCCGGGGCCGGCAGAGCATGGAGGCGTTCGGCCGCCGCATCCCGAGCGACGTGCTGCGGGTCGCGGTCGCCATCGTGCTCTGGGGGGCGACGATCGTGGCCGTCGCGACCGTGGTGCTCCTGCAGATCACGGACGATTCGCTCGACCGTGTCCTGTTCGAGGTGATCTCGGCGTTCTCCACCAGTGGGCTGTCCTCGGGTGTCTCCGCGAACCTGCCCGAGTCCGGCAAGTACGTCCTGGCCGCCACCATGTTCCTCGGCCGGGTCGGTACAGTGACGATCGCCGCAGCCCTGGCCGCGAGTCAGAGCCGGCAACTGTTCCGCCGTCCCGAGGAGAGGCCGATCGTTGGCTGACCGAACCCGTCCCCCGCACCCGATGGGTGCGATCAGTCACGACGCACCCGTGCTCGTCATCGGCCTCGGCCGGTTCGGCGCCGCCACCGCCGGTCAGCTCGAACGGCAGGACCGCGAGGTGCTGGTCGTCGACACCGACCCGGGCCTGGTGCAGAAGTGGTCGGACCGGGTCACGCACGCCGTGCAGGCCGATGCGACCGACATCGACGCCCTGCGCCAGATCGGTGCGCAGGACTTCGCGATCGCGGTCGTCGGCACGGGCAGCGACCTGGAGTCGAGCGTGCTGATCACCGCGAACCTGGTCGACCTCGGCATCCCGCAGATCTGGGCGAAGGCCATCAGCCGGTCGCACGGCACGATCCTGTCCCGCATCGGCGCGAACCACGTCGTCTACCCGGAGCGCGAGGCCGGCGAGCGCACGGCGCACCTGGTGTCCGGACGCATGCTCGACTTCATCGAGTTCGACGACGACTTCGCGGTGGTGAAGATGTTCCCGCCGCGGGCGGTGCGCGGCAAGGACCTCGCGACCACGGTGATCCGCACGCGGTTCGGCCTGACGGTGCTCGGCATCAAGCCGCCGGGCAGCCCGTTCGTGCCGGCGACCCCGGAGAGCATCATCGGCGAGAACGACGTGATCATCGTCTCGGGGTCCGAGACGGACCTGGAGCGCTTCGCCGCCTACGAGTAGTCCCGGACGCGTCTACGACGCCGCGATCTCCTCCGCACGCGCGATCGCCGCGCGCGACGCGCGCAGGAACGTGTCAGCGAGGTCGGCGTCCTGCAGCACCGCGACGGCCCGCTCGGTGGTGCCCTTCGGGCTCGTGACGGCACGCCGCAGGTCTGCGGGTCCGCGATCCGACCGCTCGAGCAGCTCGACGGCACCCCGGAGCGTGCCCTGCACCATCGCGGCCGCCTGCTCGGGGGCGAAGCCCAGCGCCTCGGCGGCACGCTGCCACTCCTCGACGAGCAGGAAGACGTAGGCCGGGCCCGAGCCGGACACCGCCGACAGGGCGTCGAGCTGCGCCTCGGGCACCTCGAGCACCCGTCCTGACGCCGTGAACACCGACGACGCGAGCGCGACGGCCTCGGCGTCCGCCGACGCCCCGGCGCTGATCCCGGTGACGCCGTGGCCGACGCCGATCGGCGTGTTCGGCAGCGCCCGGACGACGCGGACCCCGGCCGGCACCCGCGCCTCCATGCTCGCGGTGGTGGTGCCGACCGCCACGCTGACCAGCACCGCACCGGGCTCCAGGTCGGCGGCGACCTCGTCGAGCAGGTCCGCGATCACGTACGGCTTCACACCGACGACGACGAGTGCCGCGCCACGGACGGCCGAGCGGTTCGCGTCGGGGTCGGTGTCGCTCGCGGTGGCGTCGAGCCCGCGCTCCCGGTGGGCGGCCGCCGACGCCTCGGACTTCGTCGTGAGGGTCACGGTCGCCGGGTCGAGTCCGGCGGCGAGCAGGCCGTCGAGGACCGAGCCGGACATGGAGCCGACGCCGAGCAGGGCGGTACGGGGCAGGTCGATCGTCATGCTCCCGACCCTACCGACCGGCCTCGCCTAGGATCGTCTTCCAGATCGGGAGAAGGGGACAGCTGTGAGCGCTTCAGGAGGCACGAAGGCGATCCTCGCCGCACTCGGTGCGAACGTCGGCATCGCGATCGTGAAGTTCGTCGCGGCGGCGATCAGCGGGTCCGCGTCGATGCTGGCCGAGGGCGTGCACTCCCTGGCCGACTCCGCGAACCAGCTCCTCCTGCTGCTCGGTGGTCGCCGGGCGCGCCGCGCTGCCGACGAGGAGCATCCGTTCGGCTACGGCCGCGAGCGCTACGTCTACGCCTTCGTCGTCTCGATCATCCTGTTCTCCGTCGGCGGCGTCTTCTCGCTCTACGAGGGCATCGAGAAGCTCGCCCACCCGCACCCGCTCGAGAACTGGTGGCTGCCGCTCGTCGTGCTCGTCATCGCGATCGGGCTCGAGGGCTTCTCGCTCCGCACCGCGCTGAAGGAGGCCCGCCCGCAGAAGGGCACGCTCAGCTGGGTCCAGTTCGTCCGCCGCGCCAAGGCCCCGGAGCTGCCCGTCGTCATGCTCGAGGACACCGCGGCGCTGCTCGGCCTGGTGTTCGCGCTCTTCGGCGTCGGCCTGACCGCGGTCACCGGCAACGGCGTGTTCGACGCGATCGGCACGATCTTCATCGCCGCACTGCTCATCGCCGTCGCGGTCGTCCTGGGCATCGAGACGAAGAGCCTCCTCGTCGGGGAAGGCGCGACCGCCGCCGACGTCGAGCGGATCAAGCACGCGGTGCTCGACGGCCCGGAGGTCGACTCGATCATCCACATCAAGACCCTGTACCTGGGTCCGGACGAGTTGATGGTCGGCGTGAAGGTCGCCGTCGACGGCGACCGCCGCCTGGGGGACGTCGCCGCGGGCATCGACACGGTCGAGCAGCGGGTGCGCTCCGCGGTGCCGATCGCCCGGGTCATCTACGTCGAGCCCGACGTGCTCCGCACCGGTCCGCGCCCGCCGACCGAGGCGATCGTCATCCTCGCCGCTGACTGAGCGGCGCCCGGCTCAGCGCCGCCCGGCTCAGCGCCGCCCGGCGAAGAACGCGTCGAGCAGCGCGGCGCACTCGCGTTCGAGCACGCCGCCGACGACCTCGGAACGGTGCGGCAGCCGGCGGTCCCTGGCGATGTCGTAGACGCTGCCGGTCGCGCCCGCCTTCGGGTCCCAGGCGCCGAACACGACGCGCGGCACACGCGCGGCCAGGATCGCCCCGGCGCACATCGGGCACGGCTCGAGGGTCACGACGAGCGTGTGCTCGTCGAGGTGCCAGTCCCCCGTGACCGCGGCGGCCGCGCGGAGCGCGAGCACCTCGGCGTGGGCGGTCGGGTCCTGCAGCGCCTCGCGCTCGTTCCGGCCGACGGCGACGACGACGCCGTCGCGGTCGAGCACCACCGCGCCCACGGGCACGTCGCCGGTCGCCAGGCAGGCCCGGGCCTCGTCGAGCGCGCGCTCCATCGCCGGGACGAACGGACGGGCAGCGGGCGCTTCCACGGGACCTCCAGGTGGTCGGCAGCACGGTAGGCTCGACCCTATGCGAGTCCACGTCGCCGACCACCCGCTCATCACCCACAAGCTCTCGGTGCTCCGCGACCGGACCACACCCTCCCCCACGTTCCGCGCCCTGACCGAAGAGCTCGTCACGCTCCTCGCGTACGAGGCCACGCGGAACGTCCGGGTCACCGCGACGCCCATCGACACCCCCGTGGCGCACACCATGGGCGTCTCGATCGCCAAGCCGCGTCCGCTCGTCGTCCCGATCCTGCGTGCCGGCCTCGGCATGCTCGAGGGGATGGTCAAGCTCGTGCCGACGGCCGAGGTCGGGTTCCTCGGCATGGCCCGCAACGAGGAGACGCTCGAGCCGCAGACCTACGCCGAGCGCCTGCCCGACGACCTGTCCGGCCGTCAGTGCTTCGTGCTCGACCCGATGCTGGCCACCGGCGGGACCCTCGCCGCTGCCATCGACTTTCTGTTCGCCCGCGGTGCCGAGGAGATCACCTGCGTGTGCATCCTCGGTGCGCCGGAGGGGCTCGCCATGGTCGAAGAGGCCGTCGGCGACCGCAACGTCTCGATCGTCCTCGGTGCCCTCGACGAGAAGCTCGACGAGAACGGGTACATCGTCCCCGGTCTCGGCGACGCCGGCGACCGCCTCTACGGTCTGGCCGAGTAGGCAGTCGACGTCACCGACGATCGACGGGAGGCCCGTGGCGACACCGCCACGGGCCTCCCGTCGTCCGTCAGCCCGGTCCACCGCCACCGGTGCGCGGAACGCACCGTCTGCTCGGACGGTTGACACCACCTTGGTATACCGCCGATACTCGTCCCATGACTGCAACCGTGTCCACCCGCGTCCTCTCCGAGGTCCAGGGGACTGCCGGCATGATGATGCCGGTCGCCGTCATGCGTTGTCGAATGTGTGCCTGATCGGCACCCGTTCCAGCCGGATCCCCCGCGACACCACCCCGGTCGCGAGCGTGTGATCCCCGGGTGACGGACACCGTCGGCGACGCGCACCACGTCACGAGGTCTGTCTCCCGTTCCCCCGGGTCCGCCCCGGTCCGCAGCAGGACCGCAGGGCACATCGGCATCCAGCCGTACCCGGGTCGACGCATTCGACACCGCCGCCAGCGCCACACGCGCACCGGCCACATCGCCCGGAGAACCACCATGTCGCTCACCATCGCCCAGCCCCGCACCGCGCTCCGCACCGCCGCTCCCGCGCCGACCGACCTCGGGACGGTCACCCCGATCCGTCCGCGTCCCGCGACACCGGCCACGACCGGGCAGACGAGCGTGCCGACCAGCCCGGTCGTCGCGCCGCAGCGCAACCGCTCCCTGCCCGAGGGCACCGAGGCCCGTGGCTTCGCGCTCTACGTCGGGATCGACGAGGCGAAGGCGGCAGCGGCCGGCACGACGCTCGCAGCCGTCGTCGAGCAGCTGAAGGCACTGACCGCGCAGCTGGTGCCGAACTCGGAGACCTACGCGGCCGTCGCCGTCGCCGCGGAGCAGTCCGGTGGCCGTGACGTCGACGTCGTCCGCCTGGCCCTGCAGGACCGGTCCGCGGTCGCCGCCCGCAAGCAGGCCGAGAAGCCAGAGCCGGAGGAGACCGGGGTCGTCATCGACATCTCCCGCAAGCGCGTCACGCTCGACGGCGACGCAGCTCCCCTGACCTACAAGGAGTTCGAACTCCTGCAGTTCCTGGTGCTGCGCGAGGGCCAGACGGTGGACCGCTCGGCCATCATCGACGGCCTGTGGTCCGACGGCGAGGACGAGACCCCGAACGAGCGCACCATCGACGTGCACGTGCGTCGTCTCCGCTCCAAGCTCGGCGCGTTCGAGGAGATCGTCCGCACCGTCCGCGGCGTGGGCTACCGGTTCGACCGGCACGCCGACGTGGCCGTGCGCTACGCCTCCACGCCCTCACCCGACCTCTTCTGATCCTGATCGGTCGCTCTTGGTGAACTCGCAGCGAACGACGCACGGGGAGGCTAGCGCGCCGTTACCGCTTCGTTATACAGTCGGTGGTGCAGACGGTGTTTGCTGTGGCACCGCCTGCGGAATGTGATTGCAGGAAACTCTTGGTGCAAGGGAGAGGGCCGGTCGCTTGGAAGAGCGGCCGGCCCTCGTGCATGTCCGAGCGCGTGCATGTCGAACCCGCGCCTGTCGGGGGCCGTCGGTAGTGTGGACGGACCGTCCGACCAGAGGGGAGCGCCATCGTGAGCGAGTCACGCCGCAGCGAGAAGGCGACCGCCGTAGCTGCCTGGGAATCACTGTTCCGCGCCCAGGTCACCGTGATGCGGAGCCTCAACGCGGATTTCCCCGGCGGCGAGATCTCCTTCAACGAGTACGACGTCTGCTTCAACCTGTCGACGCAGCCCGGTCGACGCTGCCGCATGCGTGACCTCACCGGCCACCTGCTCCTCACCCAGCCGAGCGTGAGCCGTCTGGTCGATCGCCTGCTCACCCGCGGGATCGTCGAGAAGCAGCCGGATCCGTCCGACGCCCGCGGCGTCATCGTGGCGCTCACCCCGCACGGGTTCGACGTCTACCGCCAGGTGGCCGTGCAGCACGCGGCGAGCATCGCGCAGCAGGTCGGCGCCGGACTGTCCGACGCCGAACTCCGCACCCTCACCGAGCTCTGCACGAAGCTGCGCCTCGCGGTCGGCACCGCCCCGGGCCGACGGGCCGTCGCGCGGTCGGTCTCCGAGTCGGACCCGGCAGCGGTGTGACCGGCGCACTGGTCTGGCTCCGCGACGACCTGCGGCTGGCCGACAACCCCGCACTGCGTGCTGCGATCGACCACGGTGGCGACGTCACGGTGGTCTACGTCCTCGACGACGAGTCCCCCGGCATCCGTCCCGCGGGCGCGGCGAGCCGTTGGTGGCTCCACCACTCGCTCACCGCACTGGACGGCGAACTCCGTGACCGTGACTCGCGGTTGGTGCTGCGACGGGGTGCGGCCGCCGCGGTGATCGACGCCCTCGTCGCCGACACCGGTGCCGACGCCGTGTTCTGGAACCGTCGGTACGGTCCGGCCGAGCGCGAGGTCGACGCCGGCATCAAGAGCGCCCTGCACGAGCGCGGCATCGAGGCGCACAGCTTCGCGGCGAGCCTGCTCTGGGAACCGTGGACCGTCCACACCGGGCAGGGCGAGCCGTACAAGGTGTTCACCCCGTTCTGGCGCGCTGCCCAGGCGATGCCGGAACCACGGCACCCGCTCCCGAAGCCGCGCGACCTGCCCGCCCCGGCCCGGGTCGCGAGCGACGACCTGCGCCAGTGGGACCTGCTGCCGACCCGTCCCGACTGGGCCGGCGGACTCCGCGATGCCTGGGAGCCCGGCGAGCACGGCGCACACCAGCGGCTCGAGCACTTCGTCACCCATGCGCTCGAGGACTACGACCAGCGCGACGAACCCGCCATGGCCGCCACGAGCGACCTGTCCCCGCACCTGCGCTGGGGCGAGGTCAGCCCGTACCAGGTGTGGCACCGGCTGCACGGAGCGCTCGAGCCCGAGCAGCGCCAGAACGCCTCCGCCTTCCTGCGACAGCTGGCCTGGCGCGAGTTCAACTGGAACGAGTACTTCCACTGCGAGGACATCACGACGGTGAACGTGCGTCGCGAGTTCGACGCGTTCCCGTGGCGGGAAGCCCCCGATGCCGAGGTCGACCGGTGGCGCACCGGGACGACCGGGTTCGACCTCGTCGACGCCGGCATGCGCGAGCTGTGGCACTCCGGCGCCATGCACAACCGCGTCCGGTTGGCGACCGCGAGCTTCCTCGTCAAGAACCTGCTCGTCGACTGGCGGGTGGGCGAGCAGTGGTTCTGGGACACCCTCGTCGACGCCGACTCCGCCAACAACGCCGCGAACTGGCAGTGGGTCGCCGGGTCGGGCTTCGACGCGGCGCCGTACTTCCGGGTGTTCAACCCCGACCGGCAGCTCGAGCGCTTCGACCCGCACCGCGAGTACGTGCACCGGTGGGTGCCGTCGGAGGAACTCCGGCCCGAGCCGATGGTCGACCTCAAGGCGACCCGGCAGCGCGCGCTCGACGCGTACGCCGAGATGCGTCGGTCATGAGCCCGTGGGACACCGCCGTCGCGCAGGTCGACGCGCTCTTCCGTGACCGTGTCGACCGTGGCGTCGCACCGAGCAGTGTGTGGGGCGTCTTCGACCGGACCGGCCTCGTCGCCTCCGGGGGCCACGGCGATCGCGGCGACGGGCAGCGGCCGGACGCCGACACCGTCTACCGGATCGCATCGTGCACGAAGAGCATCACCGCGGCGACACTGCTGACGCTGGTGTCCGACGGCCGACTGGACCTCGACGCGCCGATCACCGCGTTCGTCCCGGCGTTCGGCGCGGTGCCCCTGCCCACACCGGACTCCCCCGTACCGACCGTGCGGATGCTGCTGACCATGTCGGCCGGCTTCCCCACCGACGACCCCTGGGCGGACCGGCAGGAGTCGATCAGCGACGCCGAGCTCGACGACGTCCTGCGCGGCGGGCTGTTGTTCGACTCGGTGCCGGGCACCCGGTTCGCCTACTCGAACCTGGGCTACGCCCTGCTCGGGCGGGTCGTCGCCGTCGTCACCGGCCGTCCGTTCACCCAGGCAGCACGCGACACCGTGCTCCGACCGCTCGGTCTCGACCGCACGGTGTTCAGCGCGGCCGAGGCGCAGGGACCGGTCGTCACCGGGTTCCGCCCGCACGACGGCGACTGGGAGCCCCTGCCGATGACCGGCCCGGGTGCGTTCTCGTCGATCGGCGGCCTGTTCTCCACCGTCCGCGATCTCGCACGGTGGGCCACGCACCTCGGATCGGCGTCCTCCGACACCCCGGAACCCGGCCCGGTCTCCCCCGCCGACCGCCGGCTCATGCAGCAGGCGATGCGGGTCGTGCCGTCGTCCGTCGTCCCCGGCTCGTCACGCGCCACGGCGTACGGCTTCGGGCTGTTCGTCGAACAGGACGCCCGGTTCGGCGAACTCGTCTCGCACTCCGGCGGCTACCCGGGGTTCTCGGCACACATGCGCTGGTCCGCGCAGACCGGCCTCGGTGTCGTCGCGTTCGAGAACGCCACGCAGGCGAAGGTCTCCGCCGCTGCCCAGCAGGCACACGACCTGCTCCTGGACGCAACGCGTCCGGCGGCGTCCGACGGGCGCGCCGACACGACGACCGGACCGGTGCGCCGCCCCGGCGCCCAGCCGACCGTCCGGGCGACGCGAGCGGCGCAGGCTGCCGTGACGGGCCTCCTGGCCGACTGGCAGGACGCCGTGGCGGACGCGGTCTGCACGCCGAACGTGGCGATGGACGACCCCTACGACCGACGCCGGCGGGCGATCGCGGCGGCGGTGGCCGAGGTGGGTGCCGACCTGACCGCCGCTCCCGTCGCCGAGCAGTCGTCGGCGCCGTCGCACCTGCGGTGGTGGCTGCCCGGCACCTGCGGGCGGTTGCGCGTCGAGATCCGGCTCGCCCCTGGCGCGGCAGGACGGGTCCAGACCCTCACCGTCGTGGCGGAGCCCGCCGAGCGCTGACACACCGAACCCCACGCGGCGGGCCGGCCCGGTCCGTGTCGGTGCCGGTCCGGCGACTGCCCGTCACACCGGTGGACGACCACCCACGAACCCGAGTGCCCGCGCCGCCACGCGAGTGCCCTCACGCGCAGCCGCCCCGACGCGCACGGGATCGGTCGCCCAGGCACGCACGAAGCCCGCGGCGAACGCGTCACCGGCGCCGACCGTGTCGACGACCGTGGCCGGCGTCGCGGGGACGCGGTGCACGCTCCGTCCGCGTCGCCCCACCAGCACGCCGTCGGCGCCCACCGTGACCACCACGAGCGGGACGTGCTCGGTGAGTCGCCGCACCGCGTCGTCGAGGTCGGTCGTCCCGGTCAGTTCGAGGGCCTCCTGCCGGCCGGGGAAGAGGACGTCGACGCCGACGAGGGCCTCGAGGAAGGCAGGAGCTCCGACCGACCGGACGATGGCCGCCGAGGACGGGTCGAGCGACACCCGAGCCGACCCGGTCCGTGCGCAGGCGACCAGTGACGCGATGCGGTCGGCGCCGCCACCGAGCATCGCGTGCCCGGTCAGGTGCACGATGTCCGCGCGTCGTGCCACGGCCTCGGGGACGTCGGCAGCCGTGAGCTTCCCGCTCGCGGCCGGGTCGGACATCGCCGTGCGGCCGCTGTCGTTGCGCACGGACACCACGACCCCGGTGGAGGTCATCGCGTCGTAGCGCAGGTGCGGGCGGACACCGGCGTCCTCCAACGAGCGCTCGTGCCGGTAGACGTCGTCGACGCCGACCCGCGCGACGAGGTCCACCTCGGCACCGAGCCAGCCGAGCCAGGCGGCGGTGTTGCCGGCGGCACCCGTCGGTCGGTGGCGGATCACGGCGGCGGGGTCGTGCACCCCGATGGTGTGCGCGGTCGTCTGCACGAGCACGCCGTCCAGGACGTCGCCGATGACCAGGAACCGTTTTCCGGCGCCACGACGGCGGCCCGCGACCACCCGTCCGGCACGGGTCCCCTCGGGCTGCGACACGGGCACGGAGGCCTCTTGCGGCATGGACATCTGCTCCAGTGTACGGGGAACCGAGTAAAGCTCCGTTTTCGGGCCCGCACGGACCCTCATCGTGGTGGCCAATCGCACTGCCCGACCGGTAACATACGCAATGCCACCATGTGGCGGGTCGTGTGCCCGCCACCGACGATCCGACGGAGATGCCATGCCCCGGAAGCCCGACCCGACGCTCAAGCCGGCGATCCTCGAGAAGGTCACCCTGCACCTGCTGGACACCAAGCTCGAGGACGTCTCGGTCCGCAGCCTCGGTCGCATCCTGGGCACCAGTGCGTACCCGATCGTCTACCACTTCGGCTCCCGCGACGCCCTCATCGACTCCGTCGTCGTGCACCTGGCCGACACGGTCTGCCACGCTGCGCTCGATCCCGCAGCTGACCACTCCGCCCTCGCCGACTACTTGGTGACCAGTTTCGGTCGCCTCGACGACCCGCACCGAGCACTCGCGGCCCGACTCACCTTCGAGCTCGGGTCCGTCGAGGCGATGGACGGCCGGGTCCGGCAACGCGGTCTGCACCGGGACCACGTGGCAGCGGTCGCCGCGTGGTGCCGCGCACACGGCTACGACGCCGAGGCCGCCGAGCGCGTCGCACGCGACGCCGTGACGACTGCCCGCGGTGCCCAGTGGACCGCGATCGTCGACCGCGAGCGCGCCGACACCGACGCCGCGCTCCGGGCGATCGCCGACCGGCTCGCCGCCGGCGCGGCAGTCACCGCGGCGTGATGCACGAACGGGAGGCACGGTGCCAGCTGGCACCGTGCCTCCCGTTCGTCCGTCGGTCGCGTCACGCGACCCGCGGTCGGGGGATCAGAGCGTCACGAACGACTGCGACTTCGCGTTGGCGAAGCGAGCCGCGACGTTCTCCCAGTCGACGATGTTCCAGACGGCCTTCACGTAGTCCGCCTTGACGTTGAGGTAGTCGAGGTAGAAGGCGTGCTCCCACATGTCGAGCAGGAAGATCGGCACGAGGCCGAACGGCACGTTCGCCTGCTGGTCGAACAGCTGGAACGTGGTCAGCTTCTGGCCGACGGTGTCCCAGGCCAGGACGGCCCAGCCGGAGCCCTGGATGCCGTTCGCGACGGCGGCGAACTGCGCCTTGAAGGTGTCGAACGAGCCGAAGAACTCGTCGATCGCCGCGGCGAGCTCGCCCTCGGGGACCTTCGTGTCCGGGCCGAGGTTGGTCCAGAAGATCGAGTGGTTGACGTGGCCACCGAGGTGGAAGGCCAGGTCCTTCTCGAGCTTGTTGATCGCACCGAAGTTGCCCGACTCGCGCGCTTCACCGAGCTGCTGCAGCGCGGTGTTCGCTCCGGTCACGTAGGCCTGGTGGTGCTTGTCGTGGTGCAGCTGCATGATCTTGCCGCTGATGTGCGGCTCGAGTGCGGCGTAGTCGTACGGCAGCTCCGGCAGGGTGTACTCAGCCATGTGAGGTCCTTTCGATCAGTGGGTTGCGGATGGGATTCCGCGGCTCACGAGAGCCGGGAACGATCGGTGAGGGAGTGGAATTCCCGGTTGTGGTAGACCAGCGGCTCGCCGTGCTCGAGGCCGACGACGATGTCGAGGACCTCGGCGACGACGACGGTCGAGCTGCCGATCGGGGTCGTGGAGAGCGGGCGGCACCGGAGCGCGCTCGCGGCACTGGGCAGGTAGCGGTCACCCGAGGGCAGGGTGCCCCAGATCGGGTCGTCCGCGGTCGGGCTGCCGGTCGAGGCGAACCGCCGGGCGAGCGCCACGCTGAGCGAGTCGACCAGGTGCACGACGAAGACCGGGGCGCCGAGCACGACCCCGGCGGACCCGGAGTTCGTCGACAGCGAGAAGACGAGCACCGGCGGGTCCACAGCCACGCTCGCGACGCTCGAGGCGGTGAGTCCGGTCGGACCGTCCGGTCCCTCGGCGGTGATGACGGCGACGCCGGCCGGGTGCCCGCGGAACGCGGACTTGTACGCTTCGGCGATGTTCGCCGGGGCTTCGTCGGGCATGGTGTTCGTCGTCGTTCCTTCGCGCGGGGGTGTGCCGTCACTGGGCGGGCATGTCCCAACGTATGACCTGAACCATGGTTGAGGTCAACGATTCACAGGTTCGACGGCTCCCGGGCGCGCCGTGGCGATGACTTCGTGAGCAGAAATGGTCGGGTCGCGTGGCGCAACCCGACCATTTCTGCTCACGAAGCGGCGCGCTTCAGCGACTCACGAAGCGGCGCGCGTCAGCGGCGCTTGAGCATGACGACGGCGCCTGCGGCAGCGATCACCATGAGCACCGCGGCGACGCCGGCCGTGATCGTCACGCCGGAGTCGAACGCCGCCCGCGCCGACTCGAGGAGCGCCTGGCCGGCGCCGCCGCCGAGGGACGACGCAGCGGACACCGCACCACCGAGCGTCTCCTGGGCAGCGGTGTGCGCCGTCGAGCTCAGCCCGCCCGGCACCACGACGTGCGCCCGGTAGGTGGTCGCCAGGATCGTGCCGAGGACGGCCGTGCCGAGGACCGCACCGATCTCGTACGCCGTCTCGGACATCGCCGACGCCGCACCGGCCTTGTCCGCCGGTGCGGTCGAGATGATGAGGTCGTTCGTGACGGTCTCGGACGCGCCGATCCCGATGCCGAGCAGCACGAACGCGAACGCCAGCGCCGCGATCGACGCGTGGTGTCCGAGGACCGCCACGAGGGCGTACGCCGCGGCGGAGAACAGCAGGGACACCGACACGACCCAGCGCGGTGCGACCCGTGCGACGACCGGCACCACCGCGAGGCCGGCGACGATCGTGAGCACCGATCCGGGGATGAGCACGACGCCCGAGGCGAACGGATCGAGCCCCGCCACGAGCTGCAGGTGCTGCGCGATGAAGAACAGGAAGCCGGTCAGCGAGAACATCGCCATCAGGTTCATGAGCACGCTGCCGGTGAACGCCGTGCTGCGGAACAGGCGCAGGTCGAGCATCGGCGTGCGGGACCGCAGCTGCCGGCGGACGAACGCGATGCCGCAGACGACCCCGACGGCGAGCATCGCGACCGCGAACCCGCGCTCCTCCGGGTGCACGAACGACTTGATCGCCCAGGCGATCGGCGCCAGCGCACCGAGGGACAGGAACATGCTCGGCACGTCGACCGGTCCCGGCATCGGGTCGCGCGACTCCGGCACGCAGAACGGGACGCCGACGAGCATGAGCACGAGGATCGGCACCGCGACCAGGAAGACGCTGCCCCAGTGGAAGTGCGCGAGCAGCGTGCCACCGACGAGCGGACCGAGGGCGTTGCCGGCCGCGAACATGGTCGACCAGACGGCCAGCGCCATCCGCCGCTCCCCCGCGTCGACGAAGACGTTGCGGATGATCGAGAGCGTCGCGGGCATGAGCATCGCCCCGAACACCCCCATCGCGATCCGTGCGGCGACGAGCATCCAGGCGTCGGTCGCGAAGGCCGCGGCGACGGAGAACAGCGCGAAGCCGGTGGCCCCGATCACCAGGATCCGACGGCGGCCGATGCGGTCACCGATGCTGCCCATCACGACGAGCAGCCCGGCCAGGACGAGCGGGTACGCGTCGACGATCCAGAGCTGCGTGGTGGCGTCCGGGTTGAGCGCACGACTGATCGACGGCAGCGCGAAGCTCAGCACGGTGTTGTCCACCGAGATGAGCAGCACCGGCAGCATCAGCACGGCGAGCGCGAGGAACCGTCGGGCGCGGCTGCCGGTGACGCGGGTGGCGATGGGACTGGTGAGCAGTGCGGACACGGCGGACTCCTGGGACTTCGAGCCGGACCTGGTCGACGGCGGGCGGTACGTGGGGCAGACGAGACGGGACGCGGGATGGACACGCGCCCCGTCAGGACTCCGTCAGTGTACCGTCTGGACGGTTATGGTTGCAAATGCAACCAACAAGCGGACGGGAGGCCCGTGGCGGGCTCGCCACGGGCCTCCCGTCCGACGGCTGGTCCCGCCCAGGGCGGGAGGCTGGGGCGGCGGCACGACCTGCGTCCGGTGCCGGGGTTCCGGTGCCGGGGTTTCGGTGCCTGGGTTTCGGTGCCGGGGTTCCACAACACGCCGCGTGGTCTCCGCCCGGGTTCCGATGTCGGGCGGCCTGAGCGCCGACA
>NZ_CACSJV010000063.1:0-18502 GCF_902706105.1 Curtobacterium sp. 18060
GGTCTCGTCTGCGGGGGCCGACGGGTCGTCGGTCGGTGCGGGCGTCTCCGTCGCGTCGACGGGTGCCGGGGTCTCCTCGAAGACGACGGGCTGCGTCGAGTCGACCGGCTCGACGGCGCTGGCGGCGGTCGCGGACATGATGCCGAGACCGGTGGTCAGACCGACGAGTGCGACGGTGGTGCCGACGGCGCATGCGCGACGAACGGCGGAGGTGCTGCGGTGCACGGGTAACTCCAGGTGTGTGGGGTCGGATGTTCAGATTGAAGGAATTTGCCAGATTTGTTGCAGAACTTCAGGTCTGCTATCCCGGTCAGAAACTTTGAATTACCCCCGCAACTACCACGCCGATAAACGTCGCGACGTGAACACAGGGCTCCCATGTGTGGCCAGGAGGGGGTGAGGCCTGAACCCCACCCCCCTATCGTCACAAGCCGCTTACTCAGCGACTGCGTCGGTTGAGCGCAGTAAAGATAGTGCTAATCAAGGCAAGCACACCAAATGCAGTACTGGATATAAGCACTGTGAGGGATCCTGCCATCCCGTGAGCTGGCGGGTGCAGATCAGCATTGTTGAAAGCATTCACAAATATTGCTATTCCGATGATGAAACCTACACCGCTAGCAACTAGCGCCACCAAACTAACGCGATACGCCGTGTTCACAATTGACCCTTTGATTAGTTGCAGAGGTTAGACGTGTATGCCGAATAGCTGGATCGACGAAGGAACGAATCCAGGTTCCAAGAGGGCTTCCAGTAAGCAACTTGAGCGTGGCACTTGTACTGCCACCACATGTTCTTGGTGTTTGCCGAAGGGGCCTTCTTCACCACTTCCGCCCAACCAGCGAGATCAGCATACTTGAGGCCCGCCATCGACCTCCCCCATACGGTCGGGTAAACGTACAGTGTTTTTCCAAGCTTACTCCTCTTCACCCACTTCACCCTGTCGATGACATTGATGCCGAGGTACGGGTCTGCGACGACTGGGTACGTGGTTGTGGATGAAAGATCGACGATCTGAGTGAGAACACTGCCGTTCAACTCATATCGAGTCGAGACTTTGTTACCTACGGCATCGCGCGCCCACGCAGGCGCAACGCCGCCGATTGGCGTTCCAGATGAGTCCACAATGAGAACGACTCCGTCGTCCTGCAGAGTTGCATGCCCGCCCGTCGGGATATCCAGAGCATACGGATAGGCGGTCGGGGCGCTGCCATTCTCGATAACAGTACTAATCTGCACCGAAGCATCGGTTTTGAGAACAGCAAGTGTCGAGAAGTTTGTGTTGCGGTAGCTGACAATACCGGGCGATTCCACTATTCCCGCGGCCGCACGGCTGCCGTACGGAAGACCCATGTTCACGGAAGCCGCGTCCAGATTGGCATCCTCACCACCATCGGGATCCGACGCACTCTGGTCACCAACCGCAATAGTGATACCTTGACGCGGAGAAACCGCGATAGACGCGGAGTCGGCTTCATTAGCGTCAGACTGCGTAGTGGCGGCAATTGAAGCACTGTCCTGCGAACCCGTCGCGACCCGTTCAAAGCCGGTCGGGTTGGCAGCCTGGACCGCTGCCACCGTAGCGGAGGGCGCGGCGCTATTCAGCCCAAGACCATACGACGTGGTGTCACCCACCCCAGCGGAATAGCTCGAGGTGGCTTCAATCGTGTACCAGCCGGGGGTGGGTGGGATCGGAACAGTCAGGACTGTGCCCGCGGTTTCGGAAAGCGCACTCTCGACCACTGATTCGCCGTTGACATTCACGGTAAGAATGCCCGATGAGTCGCCAGTGTTTGGCATCTTCACCGTACAGTTGACAGCGGAGGACGGCAGCACGTTCGTCCAAGTACCCTCGCCGTACGGTTGCGGGCAATCAATGGTTGGGGCGATGGGATTGATGTACCAGCCCTGCACGTCAATGACGTAGTTGGTGGCGTCAGCGACGTTGTTGAGGCTGACCTTTCCATTCGTACCGAGAGGCACGGTGACGGTGTTGGTGCGGATCTCGTCGGCTTGGAAGTTGATCGACGTCGTGTCCGGCTTGGTCGCACCGTCGGCCCACACAGCGGCGCGTCCGTCGCTGCCACCGTGGGCGACGATGAGGGTCAGCACGACCGCGGTGATCCCCGACCCCATGACCGGGACGCCAGCCTTGCCTGCGATCTGGATGGAACGGGTCTCGTTCTTGGCCAAGATCGTGTTCCCCGTCGCGCGGGAGTCATACGCACGGCCCACGCCAGGGGTGAAGACTGCACCGGTTTTACCGGCGGCGGTGAAGTAGCCCTGCAGGTCGATGACGAGGTTGACCGTCGACGATGCGTTCGCGATCGTCATCTTCCCGTCAGCCGACAATCCCACCTGCGCCTGAATCGACGTCGTCGCGGAGGGCGTGTAGTGCAGCGAGTTCTGCGGCTTCGTGCTGCCCGTGGCGTATGGGGTGAGGTTGCCGTCGGAGCTGGTGGAGTTGATCGCGATCAGGTTCACCACCGCACCCGACGCACCAGCCGGGACACCGTTCGCGCCGGTGACCTGCACGTCGACGCTCTTGCCGGGTGCGATCGTCGCCTTCGGAGCGCCGAGCCCGGAACGGGTGTCAACGAACCGCTTCCCCGCGACGGGAACGAACCCGCCGGCGGCGGTGCCGTCGGTGTTCGCCGTGTAGTAGCCCTGCACGTCGAGGATCACCCGGGCCGAGGTCTCGGCCATGATCTGGATCGTGCCGTCCGCACCGACCGCGACGGTCGCGGTGTTGGAGACGTACTCCCCCGTGTTGCCGTTGTAGATCAACATCGACGTCCGCGACGTGTCCGCGTCCGGACGACCGAACAGGGTGCCGTAACCGGGCGCGGTGCCAACGGTGGCGTTCAACGAGACCGCACCAACGGTGCCGTCGTCCGGGACGCCGGCGAGCCCTGCAACCTTGATGGTGCGGTACTTGCCCGCTTCCATCGGCGTGCTGAACCCACCGGTCCCCTTGGCGGTGTCCAAGATCCGGCCGGTCGCGGCGGTGAACACACCGCCGGTACCGGTGTCGTTGAGCGCTTGCGCCGGTGTTGCGACAAGCAGTGATCCGACAAGTGCGAGCGCGCCGAGCGCGGCAGCAGCAATGCTGCGCCTCCTCGAGCGCGGAGCGTGCAGCAACGTGCGCACGAGACCCCCCACGTGATCGACAGCACGGGTTGCTGTCGGCTTGCGCAGCATAAGAGGAAGCTGAGTGCCTGTACCCGACCCCCCAAACGGGGGAAAACGCAAAAGCCCAGGTCAGAACCGGTAGTTCCGGCGTGGGCTTAATGAATACTCAGACAAGAGTTACGCCGACGTGACCTTCGACAGCTGGCCGGCGTGAAGCCGATGCGGCACCGCCTGGCCGATGGTCGCTCATCGCGGCGAGGCTAAGTGGATAACGCGTTCCAAAGCGCCTAAGCCGACCCGATAGGCGATCGGTGACCGGACAGGTCGGTGCGGGTCGTCAGGTTGTGGCGGCGGACTGGTGGCGGAAGCGGGACCACCCTGCGCAGATGAGTGCGATTCCTGCGGCGAACGCCCATCCGACCGATGGGGTCGATGCGGTCGCGATGAGGATGACGACGGCGGTCCCGATCGCTGTTCCAAGCTGCGCTCCGGTATTCACAATGCCTGCTGCGCTGCCGGCCAAGGCTGCCGGGACGCTGGTACCCAGGCCGGTCGCTGCGACCGAAGCTGCTGCAAGGCCAAGGCCGATCACGGCGACGCCGGCAGCGATCCACGGCCATGAGTGGCCCAGAACAGCGAGGACCGCGTTGCCGCACGCGATCGTCAAAGCCCCCACTGCGGCCAACCGGTCTGGCCCGAGTCGGGGAGCGATTCGGCCGGTTGCGACGGACCCTCCGATGACGGCGAGGCTGAATGCCATGAGGACCAGCCCGGACAGCAGTGCTGGTATGCCGAGGCGGTCCTGGAGCACGAGTGTTGCCAGCACCGAGGACGAGCTGGTGGTCGCGGTGTTGACGAATGACTGCACCGACCCACGTCGGAGGTTGGTGATGCGGAATGCATCCCGCGGCACGAGCGGTGCACGTGCGCGGCGGAATCGCCAGGCCAACAACCCAGCGATTGCCAGACCGAGGAGGATCAGTCCAACACCCTGCGGCTGCGTGGCCGGCGCCTCGAGCAGCGCCGTTCCTGCGATGACCGGCATCACGGCCGCGACGAGGAGGACTGCGCCGAGAACATCAAGCCGTTCGGCCCGATCCGGCTCCGGCTCCTCCCGCACGACGAGGGCCACTCCGACGAACAGGAGAGCAGCGACCGGTGCGTTGACCCAGAACACCGACGGCCAGCCGAGCACCGTCGTCAGCAGTCCACCGATAAGGAACCCGGTTGCGCCGGCTGCGGCACCGACGGCGCTCCAAGCTGCGAGAGCTCGTGACCGGCCCGGTCCAGCAGCCGTTGCGTGGAGGATCAGCCGGAGCGCTGACGGAGCAGATACAGCTGCCGCGGCTCCCTGGACAGCGCGCGCAATGAGCACCTGCGGGAGCGCCTGCGCGGTACCGCCGATGATCGACACCACGCCAAAGACGACGATCCCGACGAGAAGGATCCTCCGGTGACCGTAGCGGTCCCCGAGTCGCGCGCCGAGGATCAGCATCGCCCCGAAGAACATCGCGTACGTCGTTGCAAGCGGGCCAGCGGCCGCCGGATCAGCGCCGAGACCATTCAGGATCGGCGGAATCGCCGTGACGACGCTTGTGACACCCAGTACGTCAACGAACTGAACGAGACAGAGCACGGTCACTACCCCGGGACGCATGCATGCACCGTACGTGAAACGTCGTCAAGACGACGAGCTGCGAGTCCAGTAGCCGATCCCCATCCGAGACGGCGGCAGGGTGCCGCCCGGTCGAGCGCACGTCCGTTCACCGAGACGGTCTCCCCGTCTCCCGCACCCAGCGTTCTTCGTAGAGCCCGGTCCCTGAATCGATCTGTCGATCTCCTCGGCGCTCGAAGCCGTGCTTGGCGTAGAAGCGCTGAGCCCGCTTGTTGAACGAGAACACGAGGAGGTGAGCATCCTCTTCGTTGAGCGCAGCATTCAGGAGGCTTGAGGCAACTCCCGTGCCCTGGGCCTCTCGATCTACGTACAACGTCGAGAGCTCCAGGCTTGGCAAGCTGCTCGAGTCGCCGGAACTGCGACTCGTGCTCGCGACACCGATGACTTGTTCCTCGGGTGACTCGGCAACGAACACGCGTCGACTGCCGGTGCCGATGCGCTCTGCCCAGCGGTCCGTCGCTGGACGGAGGGACCGGGCGTCCAGGAAGGAGTCCGGGACGATGCCACGGTAGGTCTGCTCCCACGTCAGCGTCTGGAACAGTCCGACCCTTTCGGCGTCATCGACACGTGCCCGCCGGATACTCACCACCAGACCAGTCTGGAGGACGCTCACCGCGGCATCACAACGTCTCACTCGCCGATCGGCCAGCGAGACACCTTGGTCAGCCCTGCCGGCGTCCATATGGCGGGAACGTCATCCGCCCGCATTACGACCTCGTGCCGCAAGGGCGTCATCGATAGATCGCACGGGCAAAGTCCAGGTCTCGGAACTGTCCTCGACGTACTTCTGGATCCCGGTCTGCGGGTAGCTCAAGATGTCGATGACGATCCGGAGTCGGTCGTGGCGGTCGGGCTCGTGTTCCTCGACGTAGCTCAACCAATAGAGCAGCTGGCCTGCGATCGTGCGAGGGCCGTGGCGGTTGGACAGCGCAAACTGGTACTGAGCCTGGATGACGTCGACCATGGCATTCATGGGGGCGTTGTCCGTGATCGCTTGGGCGGTCCTTGCTACGAGACGGGTCAAAACCTCCGACTCAGCAACCCGTGCATGGCGTGCTGTGCGCTGTTCGGCTCGCCGCGATTCGCGCAGCGCTATGCGGGCGATTAGCAGGGCGGCGGCCGAAAGCGCGAGGGACCCCAGCCCGAAGACCGCGGGCAGGACGATACCCGACCACCACTCGAACGAAGTTGGGGCTACCGGGCTCGCTGCGAGAAGTGGGGTCACCGGTAGGTGTTGCGGTCAATGGATGCGTCGTAGCAGGACCGGTCTAGGTTCGTGTTCCAGATCCGACGCGGGGCGGTCGGCAGCAGACTCCCGCCACTTCTGGCGCCCTCTCGCTTCCAGTGCTTGTTGAACCACGAGAATGTTTCGATGCCGGCATACCGCTTCGGATCTGCACCCCGGAAGTCGTAGACCTCGTCCAGCGCGGGGACCAGGTCGGTATCCCGTGAAGCGAGCACGACGAGATCCACGTCGGGCCGGGCCGCTTCCCGGACGCAGGCGAGCGCGCAGAGCACGTCGATGCCCTTCTCCTTGGGTCGGCCGATCGGGATCTTGTGCCCGTTGATGTCGCGGATGGGCTGACCGCCGGCACCGAGCTGGAAGGAGTACTTCAGATCGCGTAGCTGAACGTCGACGCCATCGCTGCGCCACTGAGTGGCCTGGTCGAGAGCCCGGCGGTTCTGCTCCCAGTCGTAGTTGGCGTGGTGCAGGCCACGGAAGACGGTGACTCGCTCCACCGACGCGTGCTGAAAGCCTGCCCGCTGGCGAGCGTTGCGCTCCTGGATCGCTCGCTTGGCGAACTGCATCGGGTGGATCAGTGAGTCGTGGCGGTCACCACCGGGGTTGAACACGTCGTAGGCCGTCAGGTGAACGTTCTGGTAGTCGACGATGACTGACGTTCTGAGCACGGTTCCCTCCCCAGGGGTAAAAAAATCCCCGCCAATCCGGAGACGGCGGGGAACAACAAGACGATTATGAGTCGGCCAGATGGCAATTGTCAACCCGGTTGGGCTACCCGGTTGGCGAACCGGGATAGCCAACCGGATGCGCACCCATCGGATGCCCGCGCCCGGTAGTGGTCGATCCGTCGGCGTCAGCTACCTTCACCGCATGAGCGACAGTGAAGGGCCGGACGAACACGAGCGTGACGAGTGCGACGATGCGCCCGACGTCGACGCATCCGTCCAGGAGGACGACGCTGAGAGCGACCAGCCTGCGCGACGGATCGTTGTCCCAGGATCCGGGGGCAAAACGGATGTGGGGGGCATCGTCGACAGGCTCGGTCTACTCCAGGTCGACACCAGCATGCTCGCGAACTTCACATCGCTGTACACGCCATCGATCGACTTCTCACGCTTCGCCGATTGGGGGCACTCCCCGGCACTTGCCGACCTCGGCCGGAGGATCGCCGAGCAGACGATGGCAAGCACCCCGCTGTACTCCCCCGCCTGGTTCGAACCAATCGTCGACGCGCTGCGCGAGAGCACCAAAGGGTGGAACTTCCCAGACCTCGCGGATCTCTTCCGCCCCGCTCTGCCAGCGAACATCATGGAAGCGGACATCGACTACGAGCCCGACGAGTGGATGACCTGGATTTCCGAAGGCCTCGTGATGGCGTGGGTTCCCGACGCCGGGACACTCGAACTCATCGCCGCAGCCGACACACCCGCGGGGCGCCGCTCGGCTGTGTCGACACGCGCCGACGAGGTCCTCCAGTCGTGCGAACACCTCCTCGACCAGATCACCGCCGCCGACTACGTCCCGTTCGTCGAGCCTGTGCGGCGCGCGATCGCGGGCATCCGCACGGACTTTTCGGATCTCGCTCAGGCGTACGCCGCAAGCACGCTGGAAACGATCGTGGCGATGAAATACGGCCGGTATGGGCACTACCGCAAGATCGAGAGCGAGCACGAACAGGCGCAGCTGTTCCGAAGCGAGCTACACCTCGCACAGCTCAAGGCTGTCTTCAAGAGCTTCACCGGAGATGACATCCCCACCACCTTCAACCGGCAAGCGACCGTGCACGCCGTTGCGCGTGGGAAGCAGTACTCCCGGCTGAACGCTGTGCTCGCTGTGGGCCACCTGGTCAGCGCGCTGTGGAAGTACGAGCTCGACACCCGCGACGCGCATGACTAATCGGACACGGCCGGACGTAGGCCGAGAGGGCGCCCGATAGCCGATCGCCTACCGCTCGCGCTTGCGCTTGCGCTTGCGCTTGCGCTTGCGCTTGCGTCCATGGGCAAGAACCACGCGGGTAATCCGTACCACTCACGGTCGTTTCGGTGTCTAGTGGGTCATGACGCCGCGCATCCCGAAGCTGCCTCCGCTGTCCCGTTAGCCGGTCGGTCGCCGGACAGGTCAGGGACGATCGTTTCTGACCTGGTGCGCTGAGTTGCCCCTCTCCATCAGCCGCCACGACCCGCCTGTCAGCGGTGTGAGAGTCGTCACGACGTAAGCCGCCGCGACGATGCCGAATGCGAAAGCGAGTCCGATCGTGTCGGCGGCGAGCCCGCCGAGCAGGGCGCCGAACGGGACGCCAGCCCACGCTCCCGCGTTGATGAGGCCGAAGACGCGTCCGCGCATGTGCTCGGGCACCCGCTCGAGTTCGACTGTCGCGAGGATCGGGTTGAGCGATCCCGCCGCGAGCCCTGCCAGCGCGGTCGCTGCGACGAGCACGGGCAGCGGCGCTCCGAGCGCGAACGCCAGACTGGACGGCCCGCCGGCGAGTGTGAAGCACACCGCGAACGTCACCCGCCGCGGCACCCGGTGGGCGATGAAACCGAAGGCGACGTTGCCGAGGAGGGCGCAACCACCCGTGGTCGCGACGAGCAGCCCCAGCGCTGCCGCGCCTCCGAGGCGGTCGTTGGCGTAGAGGGGCAGCAGGGTCGACCCGCGAGCGGCATCGAGGAGGTTCGTGATGAGCACCAGCCCGACCAGCAGCCGCATCAGCGGGTCCCGCACGACGAAACGAGCACCCTCTGTGAGGTCGGCCCAGAAGGACTCGCGCCGCGCGTCCCCGATCCCCGTGTCTGCTTCTGCTGCCCTCGCGTCGCGAGGGACGAGCGCCCATGTCAGTACCGCCGACACCGCGAAGGTCGCCGCGTTGACGAACAGCGACCCGATTGGCCCAATGGCCGCCACGAGGAGGCCTGCCAGGGAGGCGCCGACCAGCTTCGCGAAGCGCTCGGATCCGTCGAGGAGGCCGACGCTGCGCTCGACACGGACACGAGCCTTCTGGGTCAGGGCCGGCAGCATCACGCGGCGGGCGGTCTGCCCTGGGGTGTCGAGGAGGCCTCCCACGAAGACCAGCGTCAGCAGCGCCCAGAACGGCAGACCGACGGTCAGCGCCAACACCGGCATCGCGAGGACGGAGGCGCCGCTCACGACGTCCGCCACGATTGCGGCGCGACGGTGGCCGACCCGGTCGACGACGACTCCGCCGAGCGGGCCGCCGATGATCACCGGCGCGGTCGCAAACGCTGCGGCGACGCCGATCTCGACGCCTGAGCCGCCGAGTGCGAGGACGTAGAAGGGCACCGCGAAGGCCGTGACTACGTTGCCGGTTTGCGAGACCGCGTGAGCGGCGACGAGGGCGGAGAGGGCTGTGCGGGCCGCGCGAGTCGACGTACCGGCTTTGCCGTCGCCACCCTCGTCGGATGCGTCGCTCTGCGTGGCGTCAACGTACGCATTTCGCTCGTCGGGAGCGGGCGTTTCAGTGGGCGGGGTGTTCTTAGTCACGCGCCCGCACCACCTGGGTGCCGGTAGGCGTGGTAGGCGAGGACGACCGTCTCGGCCCCGTCTCCCGCGTCTGGGCTGTGTGCGGCGCCGACATCTACCCAGCGGTCGACGACGGACTCGAGTTCGGCGCGCAGGGCGGCAAGCTCCGTCACGGTGAGGCGGATCGCGCGGTCGCCGCCAGCCGCTGCCGTGACCCACTCCCGCGGCAGAGCCGGTCTGGCGTCGACGTACTGGAGGTAGCGCGCGGCGTTCGCCTGGACGATCGACTTCTCGAGGGCGGCCGATGCGCTGAGGCGAGCTGGGTCGTCGAGCAAGTCGGCCGGCTCCCACGAAGTGAGGGGTGCTGCAGCCTGCCACCAGCGCTCGCGCCGGTCGGCGCTTTGCGGCTCGGCCGCCTGGATGAGGTCGCTCGCGGCGAGCTTGGATAGGTGGTAGCTGACCGTGCCCGGAGCCTCGTCGACGACGTCGCCGAGCTGCGCCGCAGTCTGGGGACCTCGCTCGCGCAGCAATCCGAGAAGGCGCAGGCGCGTTGGATGGGCCAGAACCCTCATCGAAGCAGCGTCGGTGAGGGTCGAACGGAGCGTGTCGCGAGAGGCCATACGAGTAAGCTAGTTGCGCAACTGTTCTTGCGCAAGGGATCTTGTCTACTTGTTCAAGTCGCTAGTGACCAGGTCGCACCGGACGCACGGGTTGAGCGCTTGAGGCGTGAGAGCCGCTTGTTACAAGGTG
Organism: Curtobacterium sp. 18060; assembly: GCF_902706105.1. NCBI lineage: Bacteria > Bacillati > Actinomycetota > Actinomycetes > Micrococcales > Microbacteriaceae > Curtobacterium > Curtobacterium sp. 18060. The sequence goes on from NZ_CACSJV010000063.1 coordinate 10,278, forward strand.
CTCTGATCCACCGCAAGGGGCGAAGGCTCTCGAACGTGCCGTCGATGACTCAGCAGGCAGAACCTGCCACGCCTGGCCAGTCCAGGCACGGTGTCGACCGTCTCGGTAGCCGATCGTCAGCCGGACACGTTGGTTTTCTTGTTCTCGTCGCGGCCCGCGGCGAGAACAACCAGGGCGCTGGCCGCGAAGAGGGCGGCAGTGAGGACGAATGCCCCGGAGGATCCCGTGAGGCCGGCAAGCGCGGCGAGGACTCCCGCGGTGGCGATTTCTCCCACGTACTCGGCCTGGGCGAGGAACGAGTGCATCGTTGCCCTGACGTCGCTCGGAGTTCGTCTGTTGACCCAGATCGTGGTCACGGTGCGCACTAACGGTCCGGCGACACCGTTGGCGACAAGCAATGCGACAATCGCGATGGACAGATTCGGAGCGAGCCCGAAGAGGGTCAAGCTGACAACTCCCGCGATACCGCCCAGCACCATTGCGCCTCGTGCCCCGGATTCAGAGGTGATGCGGTTCTCCACGACTCTGAGAGCGAGTGCGGCGGCGATGAACCCAGTGATGCTGATCCCCGTGAACCACAGGGTGCCGTCACCGCCACCAGGGAGGCCGACGTTCACGAGCTTGACCGGATAGATGCGGGCGAAGGAGTCACCAGCCCCGTTGACGAGCACAGTAACGGCGACCAGAACGAGGATTGTCCTGTCTCGCGCGGCGAGTGTCACCCCGCGGCGGAAGATGCCGATCGCACCCCGCCAGCGCCGAGTGCAGATCGGCATGAAGTTACGTTCCGGGAACCGCAAAGCCACGAAACTACCGAGGAGGAGCATTCCGACTCCCGCCGCCACGATGCCGGCAGGTCGATCGATCAAAGCGCCAACGGCGCCGAAGAGGACCATCCCTGCGCCTGCGCCGGCGAGCTGCCAGCGCGCTTGCCGAGTGAGCACGTGATGCATCCGGTCGGGCTGATCCAGCTCGTCCGTGATCCACGCAACGTCCGATCCACTCGAGAACGTCCACGAGATGCCATAGAGCATCTGCGACAGCAGCAGCGGAACGAAAGCCGGGAACAGGCCCGTGGTGATCATTGCGATACCCATGAGAGCGTGAGAGATGACAATCGCCCACTTGCGGCTCACGGCGTCAGCGAGGACGCCAGCGGGCAGCTCGAAGATGAACGACGCGATTCCTTGGGCGGAAGCAATGATCAGCAGCTCGGCCGGGGTGAGGCCGGCGTTGGCGACCATGTAGAGGCTGGCGAGCAACCACCAGCCGTTGTGGAAGATCGCCCGGACGAAGGTCCAGCCGACGAAAGTACGATCAAGACGGTCTCCGTCGGGGCCGCGGGTTACCGCTGCCAGGCAACGGGCATAGAAGTGCGAAAGCACAGTGCTCCTAGAAGTGACAGGTCAACGAAAGCGAAGAGAGCTCTATCCGTGTTGGCACGGAGAGCTGAGGGGGCTTCGTTAATGACCAGTCATGCGGCGAGACTAACGAGGGGCGACGCCGCGCGCAACCTCCTGCGGCTCCGTGTACGCGATGTCCGATAGGCGATCGGCTACCGCACGCCTCGGCAGTGAATCCGGCACCCGCGGAGATCTGGGGTGTGAGTCGCAGCGATAAGTGGCCGGTATTTGATCACGATCAGTGGCCAATGAGGGGGCCTCGCATGCCGCGTCGACGACCTCGGGTGTTACGTCGGTGAGTTCGTTCAGCGCGGTGACTCGTTCGATCTGGGCGAGGAGCCAGTCGACGGGGCAAAAGTTGCCGCCGGTTATGCGAACGATCGTGGCGACGGCAGTTGCGTGAGCGATTCCGCGTCTTCTGAAAGGCGATCGCATGCTGGAAGGCGGTGCCCGATGGCGTCGCCGGGTTCACGGGAGCAGCGAGCAGAAGAGACGGGTGCTGAGGGGCGGGGCAGGGCAGTTCGGTCGCGTCGTTTGCCGTCGTTTAGGTGCCACGATATTCAGTTCTTGCCATGGGGACGGAGCCCGTCGAGGAGGATGTCGAGTAGTCGGGCGGAACTGATGGCGCCACCGGCCTGTCGACTGACGGTGAAGATGCCGATGAGGAGGGCGGAGACCTCGGTGGCGGTCACGTCGGAGCGCAGGTCGCCCGCGGCGTTGCCGGCGGCGAGGATGCTTGAGATCGCGGCGAGGATCTCATCGCGCGTTCTGGCGTGAGCAAGGTCCCCCGACTCGACCATGGCGAGGAGTGTGTCCAGCATGCCGCTTTTGGCGGCGATCCACTGACCGTAGAGGTCCATCCAGCGCCGAAGCGCCTCGGCCGGGGTGTTCTCCGTGAGGAGTTCGCGGGCGCCGGTCGCGAGGCGGTCGACTTGGTCACTGTAGACGGCCTCGACCAGTGCTTCCCGGGTCGGGAAGTGGCGGTAGAGCGTCGCGATGCCGACGTCAGCCTCGCGGGCGATGGCGCGCATCGAGGTCTCGGCGCCTTCTGTGGCAAGCACGCGGGTGGCGACGGCGAGCAGCTGCGTGCGGTTGCGCGCCGCATCGGCACGAGTGGGGCGAGTATCAGGACTAGACAAATGGAACGCGCTCCGTTTAGAGTGATAGGAAATACGGAGCATAGTCCGTTTCTGGAGTTGCTGGAGGAGAAAGACAAGTGATGATGCAGCAGGGCGACGCACAAGATGGCGGTACGAGCAGGGCGGTTCTCCTCGAGTCGTTCGGCGGCCCGGAAAACCTGACCGTTCAGGATGTTCCGGCTCCGCAGGCCGGTCCCGGGCAGATCCGGGTCAAGGTGACTGCGGCTGGTCTGAACCCGATGGACTGGTTCATGACCTCCGACGCCGAGACTGCGACCCGGTTCGGCCTGACCCTGCCTGCCGGGTATGGCACCGACTACGCCGGGATCGTCGACCAGCTCGGCGACGGCGCCACCGGCTATGCGGTCGGCGACCGGGTCTACGGTGCGGCGCTTTCCCGCGCTCTGGCCGATCACGTCATCGTGAACGCCGACGGGGACATCGCGACAGGCGTCGCCCATCACACACCGGAGGGCGTCGATGACCGCACTGCCTCGACTCTCGCGATCGCGGGCAGCACGGCGGCGGCCGCGTTGGCCGTCCTGAACCTCGGCCCGGACGACACGGTGCTCGTCGGCGGTGCGGGCGGTGGTGTCGGTGTCTTCGCGGTGCAGCTTGCCCGAATTGCGGGCGCTCGGGTGATCGGCACGGGGTCGCCGGCGACCGCCGACTACCTGAGGAGCCTCGACGCAGAGCCGGTGGCCTACGGCGAGGGTCTCGCTGACCGGGTTCGCGCGCTCGATGGCGGTCCGGTCACGGCGGCGCTTGACCTGCACGGCACCGACACGGTCGGCGTCGCCCGCGACCTGGGTGTCGCGGATGGGCGGATCTGCACCATCGCGGCCGTCGTCGAGGGAGTGCCAGCGGCGAACGGCGCGACCGCCGGGGCTGCAGCTCTGCAGAACATCGCGCGCTTGATCGCCGACGGTCGGCTGCGGGTGCCGATCGCGGCGACGTTCCCCGTCAATGACGTCCGTGCTGCGGTCAAGCTCCAGGCCGGCCGACATGTGCGCGGCAAGGTCGTCGTTGATCTCTGATCGCTCCGCACCATTGGTAACCAAACCCGGGGGGGCACGTCAGTGACTGTTCACGATGATCTGCGCAGTTCTGATCACCCTCTCCTACGTCACTCATGCAGACCCGCCCCACACTCGTGGACTGGCGGGTGGTCGCTGTAGAGAACATCCGGGAGGCCTGCGATCGGCCAGGCCGGATTCGTTTTCCGGTTGACGGCCTGATGCACAGCGAGAGCAGTCTGTTCCGCGGTCGGGGCACCAATGAAGAGGGTGTAGCCAGCGATGGCGCGGGAGTAGTCGTCGAGGACGATCGTCAACCAGGGCCTCACCGGTTGTCCGAGCTTGTCGAGGATGGCGACGTCCAAGAGGGTGTGGTCCGCCTGCCATTGGTTGTTCGGCCCGGCAGTGGCCCGGCGGAACACCAGCTCGAAGCGGTCCCGGTAGGCGGCGTCCCCCTGCTGGGCCAGCACGCGAAGCCCTGGGTCGATCCCGCCGATGACCTTTCGGACGCTCGTGTAGCTCGGCGCCAGAAGTTCCCGGTCGTGGGCGATGTCAGCGACGCGGCGGTAGATGAACGCCGCCGTCGGTTCCGGCCGGCGCAGCGCCAGAGCCTCCACGATCTCGATCAACTCCGCGGGGATTCGCCTCGTACCGGAGTCGGTGCGGCGTGAACGAGCAAGTCCTCGAGACGTTGGGGTGGCACGGTACGCGGCGGCCCACCGGCCAAGGGTTCGAACCGGGACGCCGGATTCTTTCGAGATCCGGCTCCAGGGAACACCGTCTTCGTGTTGACGCAGCAGTGCCAGTTTCTCTTCGGCTGTTCGCTGCGCCATTTGGGGTCATGACCTATGCGGGGCTGACGTCTTCGCCAAGGTGCCGGTAGATCGTCCCGCGGGAGACCCCGAACGTTTCTGCGATCTGCTGCACTGTGTAGGTCTTCTCGTCGTACATCGCCCGCGCCTGCCGCGCTTTCGTTGCGGTCATCTTCGACCGGCCGCCACCCTTCCGGCCTCGAGCCCTGGCGGCCGCGAGACCGTCTTTGGTGCGTTCGACGATGAGATCGTGCTCGAACTCCGCGATCGCGGCCAGCATGTGGAAGAACAGCCGCCCGCCCGGCGTCGTCGTGTCAATGCCCTGAGAGAGCGCTTTCAGGCCGACGCCGCGCCGCTCAAGCCCGTCGGCGACCTCTTTCAAGTTTCGGACCGACCGGCCAAGCCGGTCCAGTTTTGTCACGACGAGAGTGTCACCGTCACGGAGGTAGTCGAGGGCGTCATCCAGGGCCGGCCGTTTCGCCAGGACACCGGACGCGTGCTCCACGAACACCTTCTCGCAGGCAGCTGCTTCCAGGGCGTCGGTTTGCGCGTCGAGGTTCTGCTCTCGGGTGGAGACTCGGGCGTAACCAACAGAGGCCATGGCAGAATTGTACCTCCGACGTGCCTGACGGTACATAGGTCTCGGACATGGGCTGTGGAACACGACGCGCCGATTCTGCGCTCGAGAGCCAATAGTGTCTCGTGGACGGTCGTTCAGCGGACACTAGTAAGGCGATGCTCCTGACCACGTTATTTGGGATGGCGTACGTTGGCACCTGCGGCGCAGAATTGCCGAGACGGGTGCGGATGATTTCGGCCAGCCGCTTCATTGGGATCGCCGGATTGCCCGATAACAGGAAGCGCTGTTCAGCCGCCCCTGCGGCGCTCAGAGCTGAAACGTGAGCCGCGGCAACATCACGGACGTCCCCGATCGGAAAGAGCAAATCCAAGTAGCCGGGACTAGATCAGGCGCCGTGTGGGCCAACGTGCGAGGTCGTCTTCGAGCAATGCCGGGTCCCGGACGGGAGGGACTTCGTCTCGGATTTCCAGTCGGGTGATCCGGTCGACACGAAATCCTCGAATTCCGCCACGAAGCCGGCACCATCCAATGAGAAGCCACGCATCGGCCGCCCGGAGAAGCCCTAGTGTCTCAACATCGCGATCGGTGTCCAGGGTGGTGTTCCGGCTGCCGTCATCGTTTTCGCCCAGGTAGGTCAGTCGCACTAGGCGCCCGGCGGCGATCGCGTCGGACAGTATCCCGAGCGGGACGGTGCCGTCTGTGGGCGCGCCCGCGTCGATGACGTACGTCGTCTCGAGCATCTTCTGCACAGATCCGCGGTGTTCGTGGTTCACGACGGCGGCGATCTTGGCGCGGGCACGGCGGGCGGCCGTTTGGTATGGCGATGATTCGAGCAGCGCCAGTCCGGCGAGCGTCGCGAGCGATTCGGCAGCCGAGAGGTTTAGTGGGGGCAGCGAATAGTCCTGGAGGATCGAGTACCCACCCGCCGCCCCGTAGTCGGCATAGATCGGAACCCCAGCGAGTTGGAGCGAGCCGACATCGCGCTCGATGGTGCGGGCCGACACTCCGAATTCGGTAGCGAGCCGAGCGGCCGACCATGGTTGTCGAGCCCCTCGGAGGAGGTCGACGAGAGCATACTGCCGCTCAGCTCGCTTCATGGCCTCATTTTGTCAGAGGCCGTCACACGAAACGCGCCAGTCAGCTCTGCATGCTGCGCTGACCGCCGACGGACCAGACCCGGCTGATTCGGCCGTCTTCGGCGAAGTCGAAGATGTCGACGCCGCCGGCGTGAACGTCTCCGGCCTGGATGTCCCACAGCAACCGGCCATGGTCGCCGTCGATGCCGTCAGCGATGTTGGTGAAGACGACGCCGGGGTGCTGCTGGTGCCACCAGTCGAGATATTCGGCGAAGTCCTGCGCGGTGCGAATGTCATCCGCAGGCGTGGATCCGTCGGGCTCCGTCACGGCGAAGTGGATTCGGAAGTCGTCTGCGCAGATCTTTCGCGCAATCTCGCCATCGGTGTTCCACATTGTGAGCCACAAGTCGAGCGATTCTTGGGCGGTGGTGGTGGCTGTTGAGGTGTCGTGTTGGTTCATGCATCCACCCTTTCGGGATGGGGCGACAACTGTATGTCGGTGTTCTTCAGGGAGTTGCGCTGCTAGGAGCACCCGGGGAAACCAGTGCCGGTCCTGAACCGCTCCGGGAGCGCCTTTGCCGGCCCCTGCTTTGGAAGCCCACGGGCGCTCGAGGGGTAGGCGGCGCAGCGTGCCACCGATGCGGGCTCGGATAGGACTGCCAGTCCTAGTCACTCTTGGGCTAGGTATGGCGCGGTTGCACGCCTCTCCCGAGCCGAGAGTGGATATACCCGCTGAGAAAGGAAACATCATGACTTATCCCACTAACCGCCCCGCTGTCTGGTTCGTCACCGGCGCCTCGCGAGGCCTCGGTCTCGCACTGGTGACCCACCTCTTGAACCGCGGCGACCACGTCGCCGCGACGAGCCGCTCCTCCGAGCGGCTGCTGTCCTCTCTGGCCGATGTCGATACGACGAACCTGCTCCCGTTGCAGGTGTCCCTGACGGACGAGGAACAGGTGACCCGTGCGATCGCCGAGACAACGGCACGATTCGGTCGCATCGACATCGTCGTCAACAACGCCGGCTACGGATACCTCGGCGCCGTCGAAGAAACCAGCGACGCCGACGTTCGAGGCATGTTCGACGTGCAGGTGAATGGCACCTGGAACGTCGTGCGGGCGGTGCTGCCGCAGATACGCGCCACAGGATCCGGACACATCATTAACGTGTCGTCGATCCTCGGAATTCTGTCTTTCCCCGGCTGGGGTCTGTACTGCGCGGCAAAGTTCGCCGTAGAAGGCTTGTCAGAGTCACTCGCGGCGGAGGTCGCCGATTTCGGTATCCGCGTCTCGATCGTCGAGCCGGGCTACTTCAACACCGACTTCCTCACCGACAACTCCCTCGCCGTCGCCGGCAATGTGTCAGACGCGTACCCGAGTATCCGCGAGATGATCGCCACTCACAAGGCCATGCCGGGCAGCCAGCTCGGCGACCCGGCCAAAGCGGCTGCCGCGCTGGTGAGCGTCGCGCAAGAGAACAGCGGCCGCCTCCGCCAGCAGCTCGGCTCGGATTCTTCCGGCTTCGCCGAAAACAAAGCCGACTCCCTTAAAGCCGAGATCATCGCCGGCCGCGAACTCGCACACAGCACCGACTACGACTGGTAAGCACCGCACAAGACAACTCACGGTCACTTGTCGGGGTGGTGCCACAGCCGACGGCTATGGCATCACCCCGCTCCCCCTTACCTGAAACCGACCACATGCCACTCATTCACATCAGCGCCCCCGCCGACGTTTTCCACGACCGCGCGCGTGACCAGCTCGCCGACGACCTAACGACTCTTGCCCTCACGCACGAAGGCTTACCACTCACCCCTTTCGTGCGCAGCACCACGTGGATCTACTTCCACGAACCCGCCAGCACGCACGTTTACCACGGTGGCTCGCCCGGTGGAACGTCCGTCATCACGGTGGAAATCAGTGCCTTCCAGGGCGGATTAGACCGCGTCAAAAAGCGTGCGATTATTCGCGACACCACCGATATCGTCAGCCACGCGGCGGGCTTCCCCGCTGACGTCCCTGCTCCCGTCTACGTCATCTTCCGGGACACCGACACCGTGTTGACGCCGAAGCAGAACGGACCCCTTTGTGCCGAACTGGGGCGGACCCCTTCTGGGGTTGTTGAGCTTAGTTGTTCTCGGTCTGGTTGATGAGGTCGCGGCGGCCGTGGGTGCGGTAGGAATCGCCGGAGAGGGTGAGG
>NZ_CACSJV010000064.1:0-18217 GCF_902706105.1 Curtobacterium sp. 18060
CTCATGCGGTGGGGGTTCCTTCCACGGTGCGGGTTCCTTCCGCGGCGGGATCGGGGTCAGGGAGTGCGGGTGCCGGGGTGGAGGCCACCGCGCGTGCGGTCGCCTCGGGTCCGTCGTGGGTCAGCGGCACGGGCAGCGGGTGCTCCGAGCGGTCGACGTGCGGCAGGGACCGGAGCGATCGTTCCAGGTGCCACTGGGCGTAGGCCGCGACCACGCCGGAGGCCCGCGACCGCGTCCGTTCGTCGGTGGCGTCGACGCTCACCCAGTCGCCGGCGAGCAGCGAACCGAGCACGCCGAGGGTCGCCGGGTCGAGCCGCGGCGTGCCGGGGGGCGCAGCCCGGTCGGCGACGACCCCGCCGAGCTGCACCACGAAGGCGGAGTGCGGCCCGGGCTCTCCCGTGACCGCGCAGTCGCTGAACGACGGCGCCCACCCCGCGATGCTCATCGCACGGAGCAGGTAGGAGTCGAGCGTGGCGCTGGAGTGGTGCTCACCGCGCGACAGCGACCGCAGCGCGCCGACGAGCAACAGGTACTGCTGCAGCCCGGCGTCGGCCTCGCTCAGGCGGTCGGCGGTCTCGACCATGGCGCTGGCCGCCGTGTACGCGCCGTAGTCGGCGACGATCTGCGCCCCGTAGGCCCCGAGCGACTCGGCCTGCGTGACGATGTCGAGCGAGCGGCCCTCGTAGAACTGGGCGTCGACGACCATGAACGGCTCGAGCCGACTGCCGAACTTCGACGCCGTCCGCCGCACGCCCTTGGCCACCGCACGGATCTTGCCGTGCTGCCGGCTGAGCATGGTGACGATGCGGTCGGCTTCCCCGAGCTTGTGGGTGCGCAACACGACGCACTCGTCCCGGTACAGCGGCATGCCCCCAGTATCCCCCGCCCCGCCGACACCGCGTGCGGCGCGCAGCGCGCAGCGCGTGCGCGCCGCGCGCAGGGGTACCGAGCGGAATCGGGCGTACCTGGTCGAAAGAAACGATCAGGTACGCCCGATTCGACTTGCCATCGCGCGTGACGGGGGAAAGACCGGGCACAGACGGGAGGCTCCCCACCGGGCACGGCCGGTCCGCCGCTGGCGCGTCGGCCCGGAACCGGCCGGCGTGGGCCCAGGTGCAGGACGGACCTGCACCGCGCCTCCCGGCCTGGTCGCGTCTCAGGCGGAGACGAGCCTCCCGGTCTGGTCGCGTCTCAGGCGGAGACGAGCTCCGGCGAGTCGGCGCCGGCAGCAGCACCGGCGCGCACCGCGCGGTTCACCGCGGACACGATCGCCTTGAGCGAGGCCGTCGAGATGTCGGCGTCGATGCCGACGCCCCACAGGCGCACGCCGTCGACGTCGAGCTCGACGTACGACGCCGCCTTGGCGTCACCGGAGGCGCTCATCGTGTGCTCCGAGTAGTCGTACAGCGTGACCTGGACGCCCTGCTCGGCGAGGACCTTGAGGAACGCGTCGATCGGACCGGTGCCCACGGCGTCGGCGGTGACGGAGCCCTCGTCGACGCGGAGTGCGACCGACAGCGAGGTCGTGCCGTCGAAGTCGCTCGAGGTCGCCGTCTTGGTGAGCTCGTACCGGCCCCACTTGTCGTCGTCGGTCGAGGCGGGCAGGTACTCGTCCTGGAACACGTCCCAGATGCGCTGCGACGAGAACTCGCCGCCCTCGGTGTCGGTGTGCCGCTGCACGACGCCGGAGAACTCGATCTGCAGCTTGCGGGGCAGGTCGAGGGCGTGGTCGGTCTTGAGCAGGTACGCGACGCCGCCCTTGCCGGACTGCGAGTTGACGCGGATGACGGCCTCGTACGACCGGCCGATGTCCTTCGGGTCGACGGGCAGGTACGGCACCGCCCACTCGATCTCGTCGATGTCCTTGCCCGCGGCGGCGGCCTTGGCCTTCATCGCCTCGAAGCCCTTGTTGATGGCGTCCTGGTGCGAACCGCTGAACGCCGTGTAGACGAGGTCGCCCGCCCACGGCTGACGCTCCGGCACCGGCAGCTGGTTGCAGTACTCGACGGTGCGCTTCACCTGGTCGATGTCCGCGAACGAGATCTCCGGGTCGATGCCCTGCGTGAACAGGTTCATGCCCAGCGCGACGAGGTCGACGTTGCCGGTGCGCTCACCGTTGCCGAACAGGCAGCCTTCGATGCGGTCCGCGCCGGCCATGTAGCCCAGCTCGGCGGCGGCGACGGCGGTGCCGCGGTCGTTGTGCGGGTGCAGCGACAGGATGACGTCCTGGCGGTGCGCGAGGTTGCGCGACATCCACTCGATCGAGTCGGCGTAGACGTTCGGCGTCGCCATCTCGACGGTGGCCGGCAGGTTGATGATGACCTTGCGGTCGGGGGTGGGCTCGAAGACCTCGAGCACGGCGTTGCAGATCTGCAGCGCGACCTCGAGCTCGGTGCCCGTGTAGGACTCCGGCGAGTACTCGTAGTAGACCGTCGTGTCGTGCTGCAGCGTCGCCTCGGCCGCCTTGCACAGCTTCGCGCCGGCCACCGCGATGTCGACGACACCCTGCACGTCGGTGCGGAAGACGACCTCGCGCTGCACGATCGACGTCGAGTTGTACAGGTGGACGATGGCCTGCTTCGCGCCGTCGATCGCCTCGTACGTGCGCTGGATGAGGTGCTCACGCGCCTGGGTCAGCACCTGGATGGTGACGTCGTCGGGGATCGCGCCCTCGTCGATCAGGCTGCGGACGAAGTCGAAGTCGGTCTGCGAGGCGCTCGGGAACCCGACCTCGATCTCCTTGTAGCCCATGCCGACGAGCAGGTCGAACATGGCGCGCTTGCGCTCGGCGTCCATCGGGTCGATGAGGGCCTGGTTGCCGTCACGCAGGTCGACCGCACACCAGCGCGGGGCCCGCTCGATGCGCTTCGTCGGCCAGGTGCGGTCAGGCAGGTCGACCGCGATCTGTTCGTGGAAGGGGACGTACTTGTGGATCGGCATCCCGGAGGGCTGCTGCGTGTTCTGCATCGTTCGTCGCTTTCGTGTGCTCTGGGTGAGGGCGGCCACGACGGACTCCGCGACGAGGTGGGCCGGTGTGTCAGGCCTCGTCGCGGCAGCGAAGGAGGAGGAGTGCCGAGTACATCGAGTCCACGGTAGCACCGGCGGGCTGCTGTGTGACAAGCGCGTCGGTGGTCGGCGCCCGAGTGGTCACGACATGCCGCCGGTCGGTCGCCGAGGTTCCACGAAGCGTCGCCAGCGCCGCCGAGAACTGCAGATCGTGGAACCTCGGCGAACGCGAGCGGCGTGGCGGGCGCGGGCGCCGCGGGCGCCGGCGCGGCGGTGGACGCACGGAACGACGGACGGGAGGCACGGTGCAAGCTGGCACCGTGCCTCCCGTCCGCCGCGTGGTGCGACCAGAGCGCGGCGTCAGTCGACCGCGAGCGCCTCGGTCGGGGGCACGCGCATCGCGCGCCGCACCGGCGCGATCGTCGCGACGACCGCCAGCACGAGCGCCCCGACGACGACGATCCCGATGGTGAGCGGCGGCAGCACGGGCGTGACCGGGTGCCCGAGCGACCCGAGCAGCGTCTGCCCGCCGACCCATCCGTAGAAGGTGCCGAGCACGAGCCCCGAGACGACGGCCGCGACGACCATCTGCACGGCCTCGGTCACGATCATCCGGCGGACCTGTGCCCCGGTGAGTCCGAGCACCCGCAGCAGCCCGAGCTCGCGTCGGCGCTGCAGGACCCCGAGTGCCAGCGCGTTGACGACCCCGACGGCGGCGATCACGGCGGAGAACCCGACGATGACGCTGACGACGGCGTTCAGCTGCACGAAGAAGTCGCGCTGCGCCTGCACCATCTCGGTCGTCATCTGGCCCTGCCCCATCTGCTCGAGCTGGGCCTCGAGCACGTGCTGCATGATCCCCAGTGCGACGGCGAAGGTGACGAGCAGCGTGACGCCGATGACGAGCCCGATCGTCGCCCGCGAGGACCGACCCGGCGCACGCATGGCGTTGCGGCCGGCGAGCAGGACGACGGGGTCGTGCGAGCCGATCCGGCCGATGAGCTGCAGCACCGGCGGCATCACGATTGTCGCTCCGACGGCGACGCCGGCGAACGACACGAACCCGCCGAGGGCCGCCGGCAGCACCGCGATCGGCGAGCTCGCGCTGACCGCGAGCCCGATGAGCATGAGCCCCGCGCCGCTGGCCATGAGCACGATGGCCCAGACCTTGCGGGCCGTGCCGGAGCGGACGTCGTCGTGGCTCGGTTCGACGCTCGAGGACAGCGCCTCGAGCGGAGTGACGGTCAGCACCCGGCGGGAGCCCGCGGCGAAGGCCCCCCAGGTCGCCAGGACCACGGCCACGACGGGCAGCACGAGCTCCCACGGCAGGAGCGTGTAGTCGGTGTCGGGCAGGAACCCGTTGCCGCGCAGGACGACCACGAACACCGCGGACAGCCCGGTTCCCACGACGGCGCCGATCAGTCCGCCGAGCACTCCGACGACCAGTCCGGTCCGGGTGATCCGGGCCCGGAGCGTGGCGCCGGTGGCACCGACGAGCCGCTGCAAGGCGATGATGCGGGTCTGCCCGGCGATGAGGGTCGCGCAGGTGTTGGCGGTGACGATCGCGCCGACGTACAGCGCGATGCCGAGGAACAGCCACCCGACCACCGACAGGATCGACTTGACCGGCCCGAGGTCGGCGAGCCCGGCGGCGCCGAGCGCCTCGGTCACGATGCCCGGGGCGATGACGAGTGCCGAGCCGAACGTGGTGCCGAGCGCCGCGACCAGCACGGTCGGGGCGAAGGAGCGGACGCCGTTCACGCTGCCGCCTCCATCCCCAGCATCGTGGTGGAGATCGCGCCGGCGTCCATCGCCGGGCGGTCGGCGACGACCCGGCCGTCGGCGAGGAACAGGATCCGGTCGGCGTTGGCGGCGGCGACGGGGTCGTGCGTCACCATGACGACGCTCTGGCCCCACTCCTGCACGGCCCCGCGCAGGATCGCGAGCACGTCACGGCCGGTGCGCGAGTCGAGGGCTCCGGTCGGCTCGTCGGCGACGACGACTGCCGGCCGCGAGGCGAGTGCCCGGGCGATGGCGACCCGCTGCTGCTGCCCACCCGACAGCTGGTGCGGTCGGTGCGAGAGCCGGTTGCCGAGTCCGAGCTGGTCGACCAGGCGGTCGATCCACGCGCTCTCGTCCGTCGACGGCTTGTGCCCGCCGAGCAGGAACGGCAGCCGGATGTTCTCGCTGACGTCGAGCGTCGGCACCAGGTTGAACGACTGGAACACGAACCCGAGCCGGCGGCGACGGAGCTCGGTCAGGTCCTTGTCGCCGAGCCCCGTGATGTCGACCCCGTCGATCTCGATGCGGCCCGCGGACACCGCGTCGAGACCCGCGGCGACGTGCATGAGCGTCGACTTGCCGGACCCGGACGGCCCCATCACTGCGGTGAACTCCCCCGCGCCGATGTCGACGCTGACGTCGTCGAGCGCCGTCACCCGGCGCGCGGCGTCGCCGTAGTGCTTGGACACGTGGTCGAGTCGGATGATCGGAGCGTGGCTGGTGGTCATGCACCAACGATGGCGTCCGGGAGGCCCGCCCCGCGTCCGTCGGGCGGCTCCTGTGGATGAGCCGCTCGGCTCGACTTCCTGTGGACGGGTCATCCGATCGGATGACGTCCGTCAGTCGGCCTTGCTCACCAGCCCGTGCTCGTGCGCGAACACGACGAGGCGCACGCGGTCGCGGAGTCCGAGCTTCGTCAGGACCCGCGAGATGTGGGTCTTCACGGTCGCCTCGCTGACGTACTCGTGCTGCGCGATCTCGCTGTTGCTGAAGCCGCGGGCCGCCAGGTCGAAGATCTCGCGCTCGCGCGGGGTGAGGTCGTCGAACGTCGCCGGCACGGTGGCGGCCTGCTCGACGGAGTCGTCGTAGCGCCGCAGGAGTTCCCGCGTCGCCGAGGCCGCGAAGACCGCGGTGCCGGCGTGCACGGTCCGCACGGCGGCGAGCAGGAACTCGGGGTCGGCGTCCTTCAGCACGAAGCCGCTCGCCCCGGCCCGGATGGCCTTCGCCGCGGCCTCGTCGAAGTCGAACGTGGTCAGGACGAGCACCTTCGCGCCGTCGGTGCCGGCCTGTTCGACGATGTGCGCGGTCGCCGTGATGCCGTCCATCACGGGCATCCGGACGTCCATGAGCACGACGTCCGGTCGGGTGCGCCGGACGAGTTCGACGCCCTCGGCACCGTCGCCCGCCTCGCCCACGAAGTGCAGGTCGGGTTGGGAGCCGATGAGCATCCGGATGCCGGTGCGGAAGAGTGCCTGGTCGTCGACGAGGGCGACGCGGATGCGGCCGTCGGCCGGCGGGGTGGTGGTCATCGGGCGGTGCGCTCCTGCTCGGTCGGACTGATGGTCGGGGCGGGGGCCGACTCGGCGGTCGGGCCCGCAGCCGGGCTCGCGGCCCGGCTCGCGGTCGGGCTCGCGGTCGGGCTCGCGGTCGGTGTGATGCGCCCGCGGGGCATCTGCCCGCTCGCGGGGACGGCGGGCATGCGGACGGCGACCTCGAAGTCGGGGCCACGGACACCGGCGGTCATCGTGCCGCCGGTCATGGTGGCACGCTCGCGCATGCCGACCAGGCCGTGCCCGGTGCCGGGACCCCGGGTGCCGTCGTCGGCGCGGCGGTTCACCACCGCGATCTCGACGGTGTCCGGGCGGTAGGTCAGTGATGCGTGCACCGGTGTGCCGGGCTCACCGTGCTTGTAGGCGTTCGTCAGGCTCTCCTGCACGATCCGGTACACCGCGAGCTGCGTCGTGGTGGGGAGGCCGGTCGGGTCGCCCTCGCGCTCGACCCGGACGTCGAGGCCGACCTGGCGCATCTCGCCGACGAGCCGGTCGATGTCGTCGATCTCCGGCGTCGGGACGGTCCCCTGCTCGTGCCGCAGCGCGCCGAGGAGCTCGCGGACGTCGCCGAGGGCCCGGCGGGCGGTGGTCGAGATGGTGCCGAGGGCCTGGTCCGCGACGGCGGGGTCGGCCTTCAGTGCGTAGCGGGCACCGTCCGCCTGGGCGATGACGACCGCGAGCGAGTGCGCGACGATGTCGTGCATGTCCCGGGCGATGCGCACACGCTCCTGTTCGACCGCGACCGCTCGGTCGGCACGGGCGGCGTCGCGCTCGGCGAGCAGCTGGGCCTCGCGGCTCATGCTCGCCGACCGGCGGGTGCGGACCACGAGGCCCGCCAACCACGGCAGGAGCAGCAGGAGCAGGACGACGGCGAAGTACGAGACCGTGACCTGCACCGACTCCTGGAACGGGGTCGAAGCGGTGTCGATCGTCAACCGGTTGCGGTAGTCGTCGACGCCGATGTACAGGGCCGCGGTGACGGACCCGACGATCGCCGAGACGAGTCCTGCCAGCCGCACCCGCCGGCTGCCGTAGGCGCTCGTCGTGTAGAGCACCGCGGCGATGAAGGCGTTCGACAGGTCGGGCATCTGGACCGTGACCATCTCGAAGACCGCGAACACCCACGCGACGGCCAGTGCGAGTCCGGGCGACAGCCGTCGGAGCGCGAGGGCAGCGGTCATGCCGACGACCGTGACGATCGCGAGCGGGGAGTCCATGCCCCGCGCCGAGGTGATCAGCACGAGCGAGCCGAGCACCACGGCGATGACGACGTCGGTGATGACCTGCGCGCGCAGCATGGGACGGAACACGCGTCCACGGTACGGCGCTCGGCTCACGGGCGCGTCCCTCGTGTGGATGACTCCTGGCGCCGGACGCTCAGAAGCCGAGGCGTCCGAGCTGCTTGGGGTCACGCTGCCACTCCTTGGCGACCTTCACACGGATGTTGAGGTACACGTGCCGACCGCCGAGCAGCGACTCGATCTCGACGCGGGCGCGGGAGCCGACGTCCTTCAGGCGCTCCCCCTTGTGGCCGATGACGATCGCCTTCTGGCTGTCGCGCTCGACGAACAGGTTCGCGAAGATGCGCAGCGGCCCGTCGGCGTCGTCGTCCTCGTCCGGCTCGACGATGTCCTCGATCACGACGGCGAGCGAGTGCGGCAGTTCGTCGCGGACGCCCTCGAGCGCGGCTTCGCGGATGAGTTCGCTGATGCGCTCCTCGTCGGTCTCCTCGGTCACGGCCGACGAGTCGTACAGCTGGGGCGACTCCGGCAGCAACGAGGTGATCTCGCCGAGGAGGTCCTCGAGCTGCAGGCCCTTCGTGCCCGACGTCGGGATGATCGAGTCCCAGTCGCGGAGTCGGGAGACGGCCAGCAGCTGCTCGCCGACCTTGTCCTTCGAGGTGCGGTCGATCTTGGTGACGATCGCGACCTTCTTGGCCCGCGGGTACTGGTCGAGAGTGTCGTTGATGAAGCGGTCGCCCGGGCCGATCGGCTCGTTGGCGGGGACGCAGAACCCGATGACGTCGACGTCACCGAGCGTGGACTGCACCAGGTCATTGAGCCGCTCGCCGAGCAGGGTGCGGGGACGGTGCACGCCCGGGGTGTCGACGATGATGACCTGGCCGTCGGGCCGGTGCACGATGCCGCGGATCGCGCGACGGGTGGTCTGCGGCTTCGACGAGGTGATCGCGACCTTCTGGCCCACCAGCGCGTTCGTCAACGTGGACTTGCCCACGTTCGGACGCCCGACGAACGAGACGAAGCCCGCGCGGTAGGGCTTGCCCGAGGCGGTGGGGGTGGAGTCGGAGTCGGTCATGCGTGCGTGGTTCCCGTCGTGGTGGTGGCGTCGTCGAAGGCGTCCTCGACACCCGCGAGGGCGTCGGTGCGTTCGGCGAGCACGGTGATGAGGTGGCGGCGCTTGCCCTCGACCCGGTCGGCCGTCAGGACGACGCCGGAAACCGTGACCGTGTCGCCGGAGACCGCCAGGTGGCCGAGCTCCTTGGTGAGCAGACCGCCGGCGGTGTCGACGTCGTCGTCGTCGAGCTCGATGCCGAACAGGTCGCCGAGCTCGTCGACGGGCAGTCGGGCCGAGATGCGCCAGAGGCCGGGTTCGACCTCGACCCGGTCGACCACGGCGCGGTCGTACTCGTCGGAGATGTCGCCGACGAGCTCTTCGATGAGGTCCTCCATCGTGACGAGACCGGCGACGCCGCCGTACTCGTCGACGACCAGGACCAGGTGGTTCTTCGCGACCTGCATGTGCCGCAGGGTGTCGTCGGCGGCCTTCGACTCCGGCACGAACTCGGCCGGACGCAGCAGCCGGGTGACCCGCTCGCTGCCGGACCCCGGTCGCTCGTACAGCGCCCGCGACACGTCACGCAGGTACAGGACGCCGAGGACGTCGTCGCTGTCCTTGCCGGTGACGGGCATGCGGGACACCCCGGCGGCGAGGAACTGCTCCATGCCCGCGGCGAGCGTGTCCGAGCCGTCGACCGTGAGCATGTCGGTGCGCGGCACCATCACCTCGCGCACGAGGGTGTCGCTGAACTCGAAGACCGAGTGGATGAGTTCGCGGTCCTCGTCCTCGAGCACGTTGCTCTCGGTGGCCTCGTCGACGAGGGACAGCAGTTGTTCTTCGCTCGACACCGTCGAGGCGCTGCGGCCGCGGCCCGGGGTCACGCGGTCACCGATCCGGACGAGCAGACCGGCGAGCGGACCGAGCACGATCCGGACGGCGCGGACCAGGCCGCCGGTGGACGCCAGCAGCCGTTCGGCGTGCGCCCGTCCGACGCTGCGCGGACTCGACCCGACGAGCACGAACGACACGGCCGTCATGATCGCGGCGGAGACGATGAGCGCCACCCACCAGCTGTCGAACGCCCGCACCAGGGCGATCGTGACGAGCACGGCCGCAGCGGTCTCGGCGAGCACGCGGAAGAAGTTCAGGGCGTTGACGTGCGCGCCGACGTCGTCCGCGATCGCCTCGAGCGCACGACGACGCTTGTTGCCGCGGGCGATCTCGTCGAGGTCGGCACGGGACACCACGGAGAGCGCGGCGTCGCTCGCGGCGAGGAGCCCGCCGAGCACGACGAGCCCGAGCGCGACCGCGAGCAGACCGACGACGACGAGCATCGGCTACCGACCCCGGCGCTGGGCCGCGAAGGCCGTCAGGATCTCGCCCTGCAGCCCGAACATCTCGGCCTTCTCGTCCGGCTCGGCGTGGTCGAACCCGAGCAGGTGCAGTATGCCGTGGCAGGTGAGCAGCAGCATCTCGTCGGTGCTGGAGTGCCCGGCGGTCTTCGCTTGTTCCTCGGCGACCTGCGGGCAGAGCACGATGTCGCCGAGCAGGCCGGCGGGCGTGGGGTCCTCTTCGGTGCCCGGTCGGAGCTCGTCCATCGGGAAGCTCAGGACGTCGGTGGGGCCGGGCTCGTCCATCCACCGCACGTGCAGCTGCTCCATCGCGCCCTCGTCGACCAGGACGATCGCGAGTTCGGCGTCCGCGTGCACGTGCATCGCGTCGAGGGCGAACGCGGCGAGGCGCTGGATGGCGGCCTCGTCCACCTCGACCCCGGACTCGTTGTTGAGCTCGATGCTCACCGGTTGCCTCCTCGGGCGTCGTTCTGGGGGTACGGGGGTCGCTGGCGGTCCTGCGGCGGCCGACCACGGCGCTCGGCACGGTTGGCGCCGTCGGGGTTGCCGACCGGCGCGGTGCCCCGGCCACCGGGACGGTGACCGGCCTGCTCGGCAAGGCGTTCCTCGTCGTAGACGGTGTAGGCGTCGACGATGCGGCCGACGAGCGTGTGCCGCACGACGTCCTCGCTGCCGAGGCGGGCGAAGTGGATGTCCTCGACCGTCTCGAGGATCCGCGTCACGAGCCGGAGTCCGGACACGTTGCCCGGCAGGTCGACCTGGGTGATGTCACCCGTGACGACCATCTTCGAGCCGAACCCGAGACGGGTCAGGAACATCTTCATCTGCTCGGGTGTCGTGTTCTGTGCCTCGTCGAGGACGACGAACGAGTCGTTGAGCGTCCGGCCGCGCATGTACGCGAGCGGCGCGACCTCGACCGTGCCCGCAGCCAGCAGCTTCGGGACCAGCTCGGGGTCCATCATCTCGTTCAGGGCGTCGTAGAGCGGCCGCAGGTACGGGTCGATCTTGTCGGTGAGCGTGCCCGGCAGGAACCCGAGCCGCTCGCCGGCCTCGACCGCGGGACGGGTCAGGATGATCCGGGTGACCTCGCGCCGCTGCAGGGCCTGCACGGCCTTCGCCATCGCCAGGTAGGTCTTGCCGGTGCCGGCGGGGCCGATGCCGAACGTGATGGTGTGCTCGTCGATGGCGTCGACGTAGGCGCGCTGGCCGTCGGTCTTCGGCCGCACGGACTTGCCGCGGCTCGACACGATCGGCGTGCCGAAGGTGTCGGACGGCTTGCGGTCGTCGTCGAGGATCCGTGCCGACATCGGGATGTCCGACGGGCCGATGTCCTGCCCGCGCTTGACCATGCCGACGAGTTCGTCGACGAGCGCCTTCGCCCGCGCGACCCCGCGCTCGGGCCCGGTGAGCGTGACCTCGTTGCCGCGGACGACGACCTTGACGCCCGGGTACTGCCGTTCGACGGTCTTCAGCAGGCGGTCCTGGGGACCGAGGAGCTGGACCATGGCGATGCCGTCGACCTGGAGGGCGACGGAGACGACCTGGTCGTCGTCGGTGGTGGGCTGTGCTGGTTCGTTAGCCGGCAAGGGTGCCTTCCTGCAGTTCACCTGCGAGTACGTGCGCGTGCACGTGGAACACGGTCTGACCGGCGGCTTCGCCGGTGTTGAAGACGAGACGGAACTGGCCGCCGGCGCGCTCGTTGGCGATGCGCTGCGCGGTGGCGACCAGGTGGGCGAGGAGGTCGGGGTCACCGGCCGCGAGTTCGGCGACGTTCGCGTACTGCTCGGTCTTGGGGATGACCAGCACGTGGACGGGTGCCTTCGGGGCGATGTCCTCGATCGCGATCACGCGGTCGTCCTCGGCGACGACGGTCGCCGGGATCTCGCGCGCGATGATCTTGCTGAAGACGCTGGGCGTGCTGGTGCTCATGACTCCATCGTAGAACGCAGGACCGACCTCGGGCCTTCCATCACCAGCGCCCGAGTCCGGCCTGCAGGATCGCGAGTGCCGCGGGACCGGCGGTCGACGTCCGCAGTACGCTGTCGCCGAGCCGGACCCTGATCGCTCCCGCGGCTTCGAGCCGCTCGAGCTCGGAGGCGTCGATGCCGCCCTCCGGCCCCACCACGAGGGCGATCTCGTCGAGGTCCGCCGTCGGTTCCCAGGTCGCGAGCCGCACGGTCGCGGTGGGGTCGAGCACGAGCACCGCAGCACCGGCACCGAGCGCGGCGACGAGCTGCGCCGTCGTGACGAGCGGCCCGACCTCGGGCACCCGCGAGCGGATCGCCTGCTTCGCGGCCTCGTGCGCGATGGCCGTCCACCGCGTTCGACCCTTCTCGACCTTCGGGCCCTCCCACCGGGAGACGCTGCGCGCGGCGGACCACGGAACGATCCGGTCGACGCCGATCTCCGTCGACGCCTGCACCGCCATCTCGTCGCGGCCGCCCTTGGCGAGGGCCTGCACGAGCGTCAGCGACGGGACCGGCAGCGGGTCGACGGACAGCGATGCCACGGACAGCACCAGCGAGTCGCGGTCGACGGAGTCCACCGCACCGGACACGACAGTCCCCCGTCCGTCCGAGAGCCGCAGCGTCTCACCGACCCGCACCCGCGAGACGGTCACGGCGTGCCGCCCCTCTGCCCCGTCGAGCGTCACGGAGCCACCGACGGCGACCCCGTCGAGCGACTCCACGACGTAGAGCGATGCCATCAGAAGTTGAAGAAGCGGTCGCGGAGCTTGCCGAACATGCCCTGCTGGAACCGGGCGAGCTGCGGCGCCGACGCCTTGTGCGACTTCGCGAGCTGCTCGACGAGCTGGCGTTCCTTGTGCGAGAGCTTCGTCGGGGTGACGACCTGCACGCCGACCCGGAGGTCGCCGCGGCCGCTCCCGCGCAGCTTCGTGATGCCGCGGTCCTTGATCACCAGGACGTCCGCGCTCTGCACCCCGGGACGGATCTCGAGCTCGACGGGCCCGTCGAGTCCGTCGATCGTCGTGGTGGTGCCGAGCACGGCGTCGGTCATCGCGACCTCGAGGGTGGCGAGCAGGTCGTCACCGTCGCGGCTGAAGACGTCGTCGTGCCGCACCCGGATCTCCAGGTACAGGTCGCCGGAGGGGCCACCGGCGGGGCCGACCTCGCCCTGGCCGGGCATCTGCAGGCGCAGGCCCGAGTCGACGCCGGCGGGGACGTCGACCGGCACGGTGCGACGGGCGCGGACGCGGCCCTGACCCTGGCAGGTCGGGCAGGGGCTCGGGATGACGGTGCCGTAGCCGCGGCAGGTGCCGCACGGGGCGCTCGTCACGACGTTGCCCAGCAGCGAGCGGACCTGGCGCTGGATGTTGCCGGACCCGCCGCAGATGTCGCAGGTGCGCGGGCTGGTGCCGGGTGCGCAGCACGACCCGTGACAGGTCTCGCACAGGACGGCGGTGTCGACCTCGACGTCCTTGTGGGTGCCGAAGACGACCTCGTCGAGGTCGACGTCGATGCGGAGCAGGGCGTCCTGCCCGCGCTCGGCACGGCTGCGGGGACCACTGCCCCGGCCGCCACCGCCACCGCCGCCGAAGAAGGCGTCGAAGATGTCGCTGAACCCGCCGGCGCCGCCACCGAAGGGGCTGTCGGCCTGGGGCCCGGCGTCGTACCGGCGCCGCTGCTCCGGGTCGCTCAGGACGTCGTACGCGTGCGTGACGTCCTTGAACCGCTCGGCTGCCTCTGGGGCAGGGTTCACGTCCGGGTGGAGCTCACGCGCCAGGCGGCGGTAGGCCTTCTTGATGTCGGCATCGGAGGCGTCTCGCTGGACGCCGAGGACGTCGTAGTGGTCTGCCACGTATCCCTCAGTCGGTTGTGTTCGGTCGGTCGGTCGGTGTTGCAGTCGATCAGTGTTCGCCCAGGAGCTTGGACAGGTACCGTGCGACGGCGCGGACGGCAGCCATGTTCGTGCCGTAGTCCATCCGGGTCGGTCCCAGGACACCCAGGCGTGCCACCTCGCCGCCACCGGCGAGGTACCCGCCGGCGACGATGCTCGTGGCGTCGAGCCCGTACTCGGCGTTCTCGACGCCGATGCTGGCCGCCACCGCGATGTCGTCCACCTGCATCTCCCCGAACAACCGGAGCAGGGTGACTTGTTCCTCGATCGCTTCGAGCACCGGGAAGAGGCCGCCGGAGAAGTCCTGCTCGCTCTTCGCCAGGTTGGCGGCGCCGGCCATCACCAGGCGGTCCTGACGGTTCGCCGCGACCTGCTCGATGAGGGTCGCCACGACGACCCCGCCGAGCGCCTGGGCGTCGGGCCGGAGCTGTTGCGGCACCGCACGGAGCGCGGTGGGCACGTCCTGCAGCAGGAGCCCCACGGCCGCGCCGTTCAGCACGGTGCGGAGTTCGGTCAGCTGCGGCTCGTCGAGCGCGACGTCGGTCTCGACGACGCGTTGTTCGACCCGGGCGGTGTCGGTGATGAGCACGACCATGAGCCGCGCGTCGCCGAGGCGCACCAGCTCGACGTGCTGCACCCGGGCGCGCACCATCGAGGGGTACTGCACCAGGGCGACCTGGTTCGTGAGCTGGCTGAGCAGGCGGACGGTGCGGCCGAGGACCTCGTCGAGGTCGTTCGGGGCGCCGAGGAAGGTCTCGATGGCGTGCCGCTGCGCGCTCGTCAGCGGCCGGGCTGCGGCCAGGTGGTCGACGAACAGCCGGTAGCCCTTGTCGGTCGGCACCCGGCCGGACGAGGTGTGCGGCGCGACGATGAGCTGCTCGTCCTCGAGCAGGGCCATGTCGTTGCGGATCGTGGCGGCACTGACGCCGAAGGCGTGCCGCTCGACGATCGTCTTGGAGCCGACCGGTTCGCGGGACGCCACGTAGTCGCGCACGATGGCCTTCAGGACCTCGAGGCTGCGTTCACTGACCACGAGCGCTCCTTCCTGGTCGACCTGGCACTCGGACGTGTCGACTGCTGATCCTACGCCCGCACGACTGCACCCCCGATACGCTTCCGGCATGACCTACGGACAGCAGCCCGGTGGCCCGCAGAACCCCAACGGGCCCCAGTACCCGGGCGGGTACACCCCGCCGCAGCCGATGAGCCCGGAGGACCAGCGCCTCTGGGCCACGCTGACCCACATCGGCGGGATCTTCTTCAACTTCGTCGCCCCGCTCGTGGCGTACCTGGTGCTGCGCGACCGCGGCGGCTTCATCCGCGAGCACACCCGGGTCGCACTGAACTTCCACATCACCGTGGCGATCGCGTACATCGCGTGCGCCATCCTGAGCGTCGTGGTCATCGGCGCGTTGCTGTTCCCGATCGTCGTCGTGCTGACGATCGTCTTCGGCATCCTGGCGGCCGTCGCGGCGAACCGGGGCCAGTTCTACCGCTACCCCCTGTCGATCGAGTTCATCAAGCAGTAGGGACGCCGGTCAGTCCAGCAGCTCCCGCACCACCGCGTCGGCGAGCAGGCGACCCTGCAGGGTCAGGTCGATGCGTCCCCGCACCGCGGCCGACCCGTCCACGAGACCCCGTGCGATGAGTCCCGCGACCCGGCCACGGGCCTCCTGGCGGATCTCGCTCGTCGCG
The DNA here is from genome assembly GCF_902706105.1 of Curtobacterium sp. 18060. Taxonomy (NCBI): domain Bacteria; kingdom Bacillati; phylum Actinomycetota; class Actinomycetes; order Micrococcales; family Microbacteriaceae; genus Curtobacterium; species Curtobacterium sp. 18060. The sequence goes on from NZ_CACSJV010000064.1 coordinate 15,542, forward strand.
AGCTCGCCACGGACCCGCGCGGCGAGGAGCAGGCGCTCGACGTAGCGGGTCTCGTCGTCGATGACCTCGCGCCCGGCGGCCGGCGACTCGCCGGACAGCACCCGGTTCGCGTACGCGGCCGGGTGCTTGACGTTCCACCAGCGCGTGCCGGCGACCGCGGAGTGGGCGCCGGGGCCGACACCCCACCAGTCGTGGCCCTTCCAGTACGACAGGTTGTGGCGACTCGCGTGCGCGTCGCCACGGGCCCAGTTCGACACCTCGTACCAGGAGTACCCGGCGTCGCCGAGCACCTGGTCGGCGAGCTCGTACATGTCGGCGGCCAGGTCGTCGTCGGGGGCCGGGAGCTCCCCGCGCGCGACCATGCGGCCCATCGCGGTGCCGTCCTCGACGATGAGTGAGTAGGCCGAGACGTGGTCCGGCTCGCAGGCCAACGCGGCGTCGAGCGAGGTGCGCCAGTCGTCGAGGGACTCCCCCGGCGTCGAGTAGATGAGGTCGAGGGAGACGTCGAGGCCCTGCTGCTTCGCGAGGTCGACGACGACCGGCACGCGCAACGGGTCGTGTGTGCGGTCGAGGGTCGCGAGGACGTGCGGCACCGCGGACTGCATGCCGTAGCTGATCCGGTTGAACCCGCCCTCGCGCAGTGTCTGCAACGAGGACGCGTCGACCGAGTCAGGGTTCGCCTCGGTCGTGACCTCGGCGCCGGGCAGGATCCCCCACGTGTCGTCGATGGCCCGCAGGATCATCGCCAGGTCGGACGCCGGCAGCATCGTCGGGGTCCCGCCGCCGAAGAACACGGTCGACACGGGCCGGCGCGGGACGCCGGAGCGGTCGAGCACGGTCGCGGCCCACTCGATCTCCCGCACGGCGTGGCCGGCGTAGTCGTCGCGGCGCACGCCGCGGAGCTCGGACGCCGTGTACGTGTTGAAGTCGCAGTAGCCGCAGCGCACCCGGCAGAACGGCACGTGGACGTAGACCCCGAACGGCACGGCCGCCGGGTCGGAACCGGCGGCGGAGCCCGCCGCGGCTCGCGGCACGATCAGTCCGTCAGCGGGTGCCGGATCGGCGATCGGGAGAGCACTCGGCATGGAGTCCATTGTCCGTCATGATGGACGCATGGAGCACCACCCCGTCCCCACCACGGTCCTGTGGGACATCGACGGCACCCTCGTGATGAACGCGTCGTCCCCGGGCAACCTCTACCACCTCGCGCTCGAGCGTGCGGTCGGCCGCGACCTCACCCTGCGCGTCGGGCACCAGCACGGTCGGACCGATGCCGGGCTCATCGCCGAGCACGTCCGTGCCCACGCGTTCGAGGACACGATCATCCCGACGGTCAGCCGCCACCTGCGCGACCTCACCGCCGAGCGGCACGCCTCAGGCGACCACCGGTCCCCCGTCCCCGGCGCCACCGCGCTGCTCACCCGCTTCGCGGAGCTCGGGTGGCGGAACGGCCTGCTCACCGGGAACTCCGAGTACCGCGCACGCGTCAAGCTGGCCGGTGCCGGGTTCGACGAGGGCCTGTTCGACTGGGACCACTCCTACTTCGGCGACACCGAGGTGGAGCGTGCGGACGTCACCACCCGCGCGGCGGCGGAGCTCGCCGGCACCCGTGCCGTGATCGTCGGCGACACCCCGCGTGACGGCGAGGCCGCGGACGCCGCCGGCATCCCCTTCCTGGCGGTCGCCACCGGGGTGTTCGACGTCGAGGCGTTGCGGGTCACCAACGCGGTCACGGTCGCGCGGGACTGCCGGGTCGACGCCGCGCTGATCGAGGACGCCATCGCGGCGCTGCCGCCACTGCGCTGACCCAGCGTGCACGCGCACAAAGCACACGCACGCAAGCACGCGCACGCAAGCACGCGGGCGCTCGCCAGCACGCGCTCGCCGCTAGTCGCCCCGCAGCGCCGCCAGGTACTGCTCCGCCATCACCTTCTGCTGCCGACGCAGCAGCGGCGCGACGAACTGCCACTTCCGGCTCGACGGCTGCGAGAACTGCCGGATCTGCAGCCACACGGAACCGTCCGACGTGCGCTCGACGACGAACGACTCCTCGCCGGAGAGCGGGTGCCCCTCGAGCGTGCCGTACGCGAAGCCCTTGCGGTCGTGCTCGTCGATGATCGACACGACCCGCACGGGCGCCTGCACGGTCCGCCCGAAGGCGTGCATCGTGAGCGTCGCCGACGTGCCGGCGGTCACGAGCGGGGTGCCGTCCGGCGCGAACTTCTCGACCCGCGGCGTGCCGATCGAGGCCGGGGCGATCGGGACGCCGTCGTCGTCGAAGGTCACCGGGTTGTACCGGACCTCGTCGTCGTCGGGCTGTTCCTCGACGCGCACACGGATGCCACTGCGCTCCTGGATCTGCCACGTCAGGGCCTGCGTCACCGCGGTCTCGAACCGCTGGTCGCCGTGCCCGATCCGGGCACGCGACTCGGTGGGGGTGAACCCCTCGGGCGGGTACGTCATGAGGTCCGACGCCTGGGTCGCCCCCACCGCGCCGTAGGTCAGGGCGGTCCGGTAGCTCCCGCGGATGCTCATGCCGCCAGCCTACTTGCGCCTGCCCCGTCGGATCGAACCGATCACCGCTCAGGTCGCGTCGACCGGGTCGCGTCGTCCGGTTCGCGTGCACCCCGAACTGGAGGCCCGACACCCGCCCGCTCCGCCCCTATCGTTGCAGCG
>NZ_CACSJV010000065.1:0-17734 GCF_902706105.1 Curtobacterium sp. 18060
GTGCGGGGTCCGTCGCCTGGTGCGAGGTTGCACGCTCGGTGCGGCCTTGTGGCGCTGCACCGAGCGTGCAACCTCGCACGGGATCGCGAGCGCCGCACCGTGCGTCGAGCACGAGTCTCGTGGAAGTGGGGCGAATGGGCCGGCCGTACGCCGGGTTCTGTCCCGCCGCTTGCACGGCGGTGACGGCCATCTCTCTCGGACCGACGTTGCCGTCGGCCTCCAGCGGTCTACCCGAGGACTCGGCGAGCAGCCTCAGCGTCCTCTGTCTGACCTTGCTCCGGGCGAGGTTTACCGAGCGGATCCGGTCACCCGGACCCCTGGTGGTCTCTTACACCACCGTTTCACCCTTACCGACGTTGCCGCCGGCGGTCTGCTTTCTGTGGCACTGTCTCGCGGATTGCTCCGGGTGGGTGTTACCCACCGCCCTGCTCTGTGGAGCCCGGACGTTCCTCGGCACTCCCGGAGGAGTGACGCGACCGTCTCACCGACCCATTCGCAGGTCCGAGTCTACCGGCCCCGTGCCCGTGCCCGTGCCCGCGCCCGCTCGCGCCCGCGCCCGCCCCGAGGTTCCGAAATCTCGGCATGTCGGCGCGCACGAGGGGGCTCCGTGGAACCTCGGCGCACCGCAGGCGGCGAGTCGTGGAACCTCGGCGCCAGCGGCGGGGCGCGTCGAACCGCAGCGAACGACTCCCACGCCGCACGGTGCGGGCCAGTGCGGGCTCGATCGTCCGACCGATCGCCGGGTCAGGCGCTCCGGGCAGCCAGGGTCGCGGCGCCGATGATGCCGGCGTTGTTGCGCAGCGTCGCGGGGATGATCTCCGCCTGCAGGTCGAGCAGCGGCAGGAACTCCTCGTACTGCTTCGACACGCCGCCGCCGACGACGAAGAGCTCGGGGGAGAGCAGGGCCTCGAGCGTCGAGTAGTAGGTCTGCAGGCGCTTCGCCCAGTGCTTCCACGACAGGTCGTCGCGCTCCTTGGCAGCGAAGGACGCGCGCGACTCGGCGTCGTGCCCGTCGATCTCCAGGTGTCCGAGCTCCGAGTTCACGATGAGCACGCCGTCGTTGATGAGCGCGCTGCCGATCCCGGTGCCCAGCGTCGTGACGATCACCAGGCCGTCCTTGCCCTTCGCCGCGCCGAACTGCTGCTCGGCGAACCCGGCGGCGTCGGCGTCGTTGACGAAGTGGATCGCGCGGCCGAGCTCCTTCTCGAACAGCGCTTCGGCCTCGAAGCCGATCCACTTCTTCGAGACGTTCGCAGCCGACATGGTCTTGCCGTCCCGCACGATCGCGGGGAAGCACACGCCCACGGGGACGTCGGCCGCGGGTGCGAGTTCGTCGAGGATCGAGGCGACGACGGCGGTGATGTCGTGGGGCTTCCCGCCTTCCGGGGTGGCCTTCTTGATGCGGTCCGTGGTCAGTTCACCGGACGCGACGTCGACGATCGCGCCCTTGATGCCCGTACCACCGATGTCGACGCCGACTGCGAGGGAGGTCATGAGGTTGTCGTGCCTTTCGGTTGCCTGCCGGAGTGCCCGGTCAGGAAGGGGTGTCCGGTCAGGAGACGGTGAGGAGCTCCGCGCCGCGTTCGGTGACGACGAGGGTGTGCTCGAACTGCGCGGTCCACGACTTGTCGCGCGTCGAGACCGTCCAGTCGTCGGACCAGATGTCGGCTTCGATCCCGCCGAGGGTCAACATGGGCTCGATGGTGAACACCATGCCCTGCTCGATGACGTCGTCGTACTGCGGCGCGTCGTAGTGCGGGATGATCAGGCCGGAGTGGAAGGCACGACCGACACCGTGGCCGGTGTAGTCGCGGACGACGCCGTAGCCGAACCGCTTCGCGTACGCCTCGATGGCGCGGCCGATGACGTTCACCTGCCGGCCGGGGGCGACGGCCTTGATGCCGCGTCGGAGCGCTTCTTCGGTCCGCGTCACCAGGTCCGACACCTCCTGCGACGCCTGCCCGACGATGAACGTGCGGTTCGTGTCGCCGTGCATCCCGTCCTTGTAGGCGGTGATGTCGATGTTGACGAGGTCGCCCTCCTGCAGGACGGTGTCGTCGGGGATGCCGTGGCAGATGACCTCGTTGAGGCTCGAGCACAGTGACTTCGGGTACCCGCGGTACCCGAGCGTCGACGGGTAGGCGCCGTGTGCGACGACGAAGTCGTGGCCGATGCGGTCGAGTTCGTCGGTGGTCACGCCGGGACGGATCGCCGCGCCGACGGCGTCGATGGCCTGGGACGCGATGCGGCCGGCGGTGCGGATGCGCTCGACCTCGTCGGGGGAGTACGTGTCACCGAGGCCGTGCTCGTGCGGTTCGACCTTGCCGACGTACTCCGGGCGTTCGATGTCCTTCGGGACGGTCCGGAGCGGGGAGACGCGGCCGGCGGTCAGGTGTCCGTGTTCGTCCCGGGGCATGCCGACCACTCTAGCCGCGGCGCGACGCGCCGAGCGCAACCGCCCTACGGTGCGGCCCGACGGGGTGAGCGCGACTGCCTGGAGGCCCGGTGCCGGTCCGCCGGGCCGGCACCGGGCCTCCAGGTCGTCACCTGGGTACGGTGGGCGACATGAGCGACGAACGCATCGAGTCCCAGTGGTGGTTCAACGACAAGACCGGTCAGGTCGAGCAGGGTCCGCAGTCCCCGCAGCGCGACCGCATCGGCCCGTTCGACACGCGCGAGGAAGCGCAGCACGCGCTCGACCGGATCGCGGCGAACAACGAGAAGTGGGACGCCGACGACCAGTGACGCACCGGTGACGGCACGGTGACGGACCACTGACGCGTCGCACGGCCCCGCGCACGCCGCGGGACCACTAGCCTGGGACGAGGCCCGCCCGCGGCCACCCGATACACGGAAAGGTCGTGCATGGACAAGCAGACGGACTTCGTGCTCCGCACCATCGAGGAGCGCGGCATCAAGTTCATCCGACTCTGGTTCACGGACGTCATCGGGACGCTGAAGTCGGTGGCGATCGCCCCGGCCGAGGTCGAGGGCGCCTTCGCCGAGGGCATCGGGTTCGACGGCTCCGCGATCGAGGGCCTGTCCCGCTCGTACGAGGCCGACGTGCTCGCGCACCCGGACCCCTCGACGTTCCAGATCCTGCCGTGGCGCGGCGAGGTCGACCCGACCGCGCGGATGTTCTGCGACATCACGACGCCGGACGGCCAGCCCGCCGTCGCCGACCCGCGCAACGTGCTGAAGCGCACGCTGGCCCGGGCGAGCGAGCGTGGCTTCACGTTCTACACGCACCCCGAGATCGAGTTCTACCTGCTCAAGAGCCGCGAGTGGAAGGACGGCGGGCCGCAGCCCGTCGACCAGGCCGGCTACTTCGACAACGTCCCCGGCGGCAGCGCCCACGACTTCCGTCGCCGTTCCGTCCGGATGCTCGAGGACCTCGGCATCTCGGTGGAGTTCAGCCACCACGAGGCCGGGCCTGGCCAGAACGAGATCGACCTCCGCTACGCAGACGCACTGACGATGGCGGACAACATCATGACCTTCCGCACGGTCGTGAAAGAGGTCGCGATCGAGCAGGGCGTCTACGCGACGTTCATGCCGAAGCCGATCTCCGGCCAGCCGGGTTCGGGCATGCACACGCACGTCTCGCTCTTCGAGGGCGACCAGAACGCGTTCTACGAGGCCGGCGGCGAGTACCAGCTGTCCCGGACCGCCAAGCACTTCATCGCCGGTGTGCTCAAGCACGCACCCGAGATCACCGCGGTGACGAACCAGTTCGTGAACTCGTACAAGCGCCTCTGGGGTGGCGACGAGGCCCCGTCCTTCGTGACGTGGGGCCACAACAACCGTTCGGCGCTCGTGCGCGTGCCGCTGTACAAGCCCAACAAGGGTCAGTCCTCGCGCATCGAGTACCGCGGCATCGACTCGGCGGCGAACCCGTACCTGGCGTACTCGCTGCTGCTCGCTGCGGGGCTCAAGGGCATCGAGGAAGAGTACGAGCTGCCGGCCGAGGCCGAGCACGACGTCTGGAGCCTCACCGACGCCGAGCGTCGTGCCCTCGGGTACAGCCAGCTGCCGTCGAGCCTCGACCACGCCCTCAGCCTGATGGAGGACTCCGAGCTCGTCGCCGAGACGCTGGGCGAGCACGTGTTCAACTTCGTGCTCCTCAACAAGCGCCAGGAGTGGAAGCGCTACCGCGACCAGGTCACGCCGTTCGAGCTCGACACCAACCTCGGCGCCCTCTGAGCGAGCGCACCACATGACCGGTCGGACGACGTCGTCGCGTTCCGAGTTGGCCCGCCTGGGCTTCGCCGAGCTGTCGGAGAGCCTGGAGCGGATCGCTGACCTGGAGGCGCGGTTCGACTCCGTCGTGCCGCTGCCGGTCAGCGGCACTCCGGCGCTCTGGGGCATCACCGCGGATCCCGACGGCGCGCTGCGGCTGCTGGAACGGCTGCTGGAGCGTGCTCCGGACGAGCTCCGACCCGTCCTGACGGACGAGGCCGCGACGGAGCGGCTGATCCGCCTGCTCGGCGCCTCGGTCGGTCTCGGCGAGTTCCTGCACCGTCGTCCTGCCGAACTCGCACTGCTGCTCGAGCCCGTCGTCGCGCCGTGGTCGCAGGAGCGGTACACGGCGTCCCTGCTCGAGGCGATCGACGGCGCCACCGGCGAGGACGCACGGATGTGCCTGCGGGTGCGGTACCGCCGGCACCTCGCGCAGATCGCCCTGTACGACGTGCTGCACTCGTCGCCGACCGAGGCGTTCCCGGCCGTCGCTGCCGGACTGGCCGACCTCGCCGGGGCAGCGCTCGACGCCGCGGTCGACGTCGCCCGGCGCGAGGTGCCGTTCCCGGCGGCCGACGTCGCTGCGACCCCGCTCGCGGTGATCGCGATGGGCAAGGCCGGCGCTCGCGAGCTCAACTACGTCAGCGACGTCGACGTCATCTTCGTCACCGAGGCCACCGACGACATCGGCACCGACCGTGCCGTCCGCATCTCGACGCGGATCGCGATCGCCGCGACCCACGCGATCACCGACCTGGCCGCCGAACCCGGTCTGTGGGAGGTCGACGCGAACCTGCGACCGGAGGGCAAGGACGGTGCCCTCGTCCGCACGCTCGACTCGCACGTCGCGTACTACGAGCGCTGGGCGAAGTCGTGGGAGTTCCAGGCGCTCCTCAAGGCCCGGCCGATCGCCGGCTCGGCCGACCTCGGCGCGCGCTACGCCGAGGCCGTCGCACCGTTCGTCTGGAGCTCGTCGGCGCGCCCCGGGTTCGTCGAGTCGGTGCAGCGGATGCGCGAGCGCGTCACCGACCACATCCCCGACGGCGAGGTCGACCGGCAGCTCAAGCTCGGTCCGGGCGGCCTGCGCGACGTCGAGTTCACCGTGCAGCTCCTGCAGCTCGTGCACGGTCGTGACGACGAGTCCGTGCGCGTCCGTTCCACCCTCGAGGCGATGGACGCCCTGACCGCCGCCGGGTACGTCGGACGCGCCGAGGCCGCCCACTTCGGTCCGGACTACGCGCTGCTCCGGGTCCTCGAGCACCGCATCCAGCTCCGCCGACTGCAGCGGACGCACCTGATGCCGACCGACGAGGAAGAACTCCGCGTCCTCGCCCGGTCGAGCGGTCTGGCCACCTCGGCCGCAGCCCTCGAGACCCGGTGGCGCGCGGTCAAGCTCGAGGTCCGCGGCCTGCACGAGCGGCTGTTCTACCGTCCGCTGCTTTCCGCCGTCGCCACGACCGAGGGCGAGATCGTGCTGACCGACGACCAGGTCGTCGACCGGCTCGCGGGCGTCGGCTTCGTCGACCCGCCCGGTGCGCTGCGGCACATCCGGGCGCTCACACAGGGCACGAGCCGACGTGCGGCGATCCAGCGCAACCTGCTGCCGGTGCTCCTGCGGTGGATGGCCGAGGGGCCGGCGCCGGACCGGGCACTGTTGGCGTTCCGACGGCTCAGCGACACCCTGGGGGAGTCCAGCTGGTTCCTCCGGATGCTCCGCGACTCGTCCGGGGCTGCGCACTCGCTGACCACCGTGCTGTCGGAGTCGGCGTTCCTGTCCGGTCTCCTCGAGCGGTTCCCGGAGGCCGTCGCCTGGCTCGACGAGCCCGAGTCGCTCCTGCGTGCCCGCCCGATGGACTCGTTGCTCGCCGAGATGACCGCGACGACCGCGCGGCACGGCAACGACGTCGACGGTGCGGCCAGCCTGCTGCGCTCGGCGCGCCGCCGCGAGACCCTGCGCCTCGGTATGGCTGCGGTGCTCGGCCACCTCGACGTGGACGCCCTGGGTGCTGCACTCAGCGACGTGACCGAGGCGACGCTCGCCGGGGCCCTCGCGCTCGCCCGACGGGACGCCCCCGCGGACTTCGAGTTCGGGATCATCGCGATGGGCCGCTACGGCGGGCGTGAGCTCGGCTTCGGCTCCGACGCCGACGTCCTCTACGTGTACCGCGCGCCGGACCTGGCGACCGAGGTGGCCTCCCGGACGGCACAGACCATCGTGCGCGAGCTGAACCGGCTCACCGAGGACACCGTCCACCCGCTCGACCTCGACATCGACCTGCGCCCCGAGGGCAAGAACGGCCCGGTGGCGCGCACGCTCGAGTCCTACGGCGCCTACTACGCCCGGTGGTCGCTGACGTGGGAGGCGCAGGCGCTGCTCCGTGCCCGTGGCGCAGTCGGCGACGCCCAGCTGCTCCGGGACTTCGAGCACCTGGCCGACCGCACGCGCTACCCGGAGCGGATCGACGAGAACGAGGTGCGCGAGGTCCGACGCATCAAGGCCCGTGTCGAGTCCGAGCGACTGCCACGTGGGGCCGATCCGGCTCGCCACCTGAAGCTCGGGCGCGGATCGCTCAGCGACGTCGAGTGGTTCGTCCAGCTCCTGCAGCTGCAGCACGCCCTCGAGTTCCCCGCGCTCCGCACGACCTCGACGCTCGAGGCACTCGACGGTGCCGTAGCTGCCGGGTTCGTCAGTGCCGACGACGGCGAGCGGCTCGGTGCGGCCTGGCGCTTCGCCTCGCGGACGCGCAGTGCGCTGGTGCTCTGGTCGGGGAAGACCACCGACGTCCTGCCCGTCGACCGAGTCCAGCTCGAGGGCGTCGCGCGGCTGATGGAGTACCCGCCCGGCTCGGCGAGCGAGCTCGAAGAGGACTACCTCGGCGTCACCCGACGTGCGCGGCAGGTCTTCGAGCGCGAGTTCTACGGCGCCTGACGCCGCACCGACACGCCCGGGCGTGCTCCCCGGACGCGAAGGTGACGAGTCGTCGCAGGTTAATTCCCCGTGTCGCGCACCGTCCCCCGTTCGTTTCGGACTGTACCCCGATCCGGACAGACGGGCTCGTCGTTACTTCGTCGTGACCACCACGCGCCGGGCCGCCGGCGGACGTGCCAGAGGTCCGCGCCGACTCGCCCGGTGACCATGTCGTGAACAGGGGTTTCCCGAGGTGGTGATCCGCGCCTCCCGGTAGCGATCGCCGCCCACCAGGGTGAGTGGCAGGGTGAACGCGGTCCGCAGGAGTGCTGTCAGCACGAGGGGGGACCACCGGTCCCGGTGGAGATGGGGACAAGTGTGTACCCCGTAACGCGTTCGAAACGCCCCCGGACGGGGGTCGCGTTGCGCTGGGGTTCAGGTTTCTGCGTCAATTGGGACACCCGAACCGACCCTGATTCCCCAACGTCGCGGAATCTCCACCTCGAACGTTGAAGCAGGGATCAGTGTTCACCTTCATTCTGCAGATCAGGCAGATGGTCGAAGGCCACCCCGAGTTCTACCTGTTCGCCGTGTACTCCGCGGTGATCTGGTTGCTCTGGTTGGTCAAGGTCGTCATCTCCGCCCGTTACCGCCCGTTCACCGGCACCTTCGTCGGTACCACCAGCGTCGTCGTCCCCGTCGTGGACGAACCGCTCGACCTGTTCCGCGACGTCATCGGTCGCATGGTCGAGCAGCGACCCGGCGAGATCATCGTCGTCATCAACGGCGCCCGCAACGAGGCGCTCGAAGCCGTCTGCGACGAGTTCGCCCCGCTCGTCCGCTGGACCCACACGCCCATCCCGGGCAAGCGCAACGCCGTCAAGGTCGGCACCGAGATGTCCAACGGCGACATCACGGTGCTCGTCGACTCGGACACCGTCTGGACCCCCGGCGCGCTCGAGGAACTCCTCAAGCCGTTCGCCGACGAGTCCGTCGGCGGTGTCACGACCCGGCAGCGCATCCTCGAACCCGAGCGCAGCTGGATCACCCGCTGGGCCGACTGGCTCGAGAACTCGCGGGCGCTCTACTCGATGCCCGCGCAGAGCGTCCTCGGGCAGATCGGCTGCCTGCCCGGGCGCACGATCGCCTTCCGACGGAACATCCTGATGCGCGTCATGGACAAGTTCATGCACGAGAAGTTCATGGGTGTGTTCCTCGAGGTCTCCGACGACCGCACACTCACGAACCTCACGCTCAAGGAGGGGTACCGGACCGTCTACCAGTACACCTCGCTGGTCTACACGGACGCTCCGCTGCAGGTGAAGAAGCTGTTCAAGCAGCAGCTCCGCTGGGCCCGTGGCTCGCAGTACAACACGTTGCGCATGCTGCCGTGGATGCTCGGTCACGCCCCGGTGCTCGCGGCGTTCTTCATCACCGACATCATCCTGCCGTTCATGCTCTTCGGTGTGATCGCCGGGTGGATCTACCGGGCCTTCACCGGGCAGGGCGAGAACCTGTACCAGGGCATCCTGTCGCAGTACGGCTTCTCGACGGGCTTCGTCTACGTCGCCGCCCTGATGGTCGTCTCGTCGGTGCTCAGCATGGCCATCCGGCAGATGCGCCACCTGGCCGAGAAGCCGAGTGACTTCTTCCGCCTGCCGATGTTCATCATCGTGTCGACGTTCTTCCTCATGCCGATCCGGCTCATCGGCTTCTTCCGCCTGGCGCACGCGTCCGGCTGGGGGACCCGCGCCGGTGCCTACGCCGGCGGTCCGATGCAGGAGGACCCGTCCGACGCCGCGCAGCCGTCGTCCTTCGGCACCGAGACCCCGGTCAGCCCGATCGACGCCGCGGACCGTGCCCGGGCCGTCGACGGACGCGTGCCGCTCGGCAGCGACCAGGTGGCCGTGGACCGCGCGTTCGACGAGCTCTTCGGGGCCGACGCCACCACCAACTCCACCACGACCGTGCTCGCGACCCGGCGGGAGGCCGCTGCCGCAGCAGCAGTGCAGCCCGCAGCCCCACGGACCGCCCCCGTGAAGGCCCGCCGGTACAACCCGTACGCCGCGATCCCGTACTGCATCGGCATCGCGATCTTCGTCCTGGAGGCCTTCCTCATTGTCTGACATCATCCGCTCCTCCAGTACCTGGTGGGCGCAGTCGAGCAAGCACGCCCGCTGGACGGCCGTCGGCACGACCGCCATCGTCCTCGCCCTCGCCCTCATCACCTGGTCGGTCTGGGTCTCCCCGGCCGGCCCCGTCTCCACCGCCGTGCACCAGGCCCTCGGGGTCACCGCCCCGAAGGCCAAGAAGGTGTCCGCCGCCGAACTGCAGACGCAGCTCGACGCTGCCCAGGACCGCATCTGGGCGCTCGAGGGCAAGCTCGACTCCCGCACCGCCCAGGCCGGGTCGCGTGGCGACCAGATCACGGAGCTCAAGGCGCAGATCGCGTCGCTCCAGTCCCAGCTCGGTTCCGCGAAGGGCTCGGGAGGCTCGTCCTCCGTCAACGCGTCGGGTTCCGGTGCGAACGGGGCCGGCGCCTCGGGCTCCGGTACCGGGTCCGGGTCGGTCGCGTCCGACAACGGGTCGGGCAGCGGCTCCGCCGGTGGATCGGGTACCGGTTCGGGTGGCGGCAACGGTGGGGTGACCAACCCCAACCCCGGCCCCTCGACCGACCCGGGCACCACGCCCGTCGCCGTGCCGACCAAGGCCGAGATCCTCGGGCAGCAGTCGCGCTGGTACGGCCTGTACACCGCGCAGTCCCCGTTCAACTGGGCCGAGTACGACGAGGTCTCTCGGCAGGTCGGCACCGCGTCGAACATGACCGGGTTCTTCCAGGGCTTCGACCAGGCGTTCAACGCGAGTGCGATCCAGCGCTCGTGGGCGAACGGCCGCGTGCCGCTCATGACCTGGGAGACCGCCCCCGCGCAGACCGGCAACGACCAGAAGTACGTCGCCGGCTACACGAACCAGGACATCACCGACGGTGACTTCGATGCGTACCTGACGAAGTACGCCAAGGCGCTGAAGGCCAACGGGCAGCCGATGGTCATCCGTCTCGACCACGAGATGAACGGTTCTTGGTACAACTGGTCCGAAGGTGACGCCCAGCAGAACGCGAAGCAGTCGTACGTGAAGATGTGGCAGCACGTGCACGACGTCTTCCAGGCGAACGGCGCGAACGACTACGTCATCTGGAACTGGGCGCCGAGCCGCATCGACAAGCTCGGCAACGCGAAGTACCAGACGCTCGAGTACATGCAGAACTACTACCCGGGTGCCGACTACGTCGACTGGGTCGGCATGAGCGGGTACTACCGCACGGCCTCCGAGGACCCGACCTTCGCGAACACCTTCGCCGCCACCGTGCAGCAGCTGCGCGAGGTCGCACCGGGCAAGAAGATCCTGCTCAGTGAGATCGGCGCCACCGAGAGCGGCACCACCGTCTCGGGCGGCCAGAAGTCGAAGTGGATCAACTCGCTCTTCGACGCCCTGGCCGACCCCGCCAACGCCGACATCATCGGGTTCTCGTACTTCAGCGAGACCGCGACCACGGTCGTGGACGGCGTCCGCTCCACCAACGACTGGCGACTCAACTCACGAGCCGACTCCCTGCAGGCATTCGCCGAGGGCATCAAGCGCAACGACATCGACTACGACCTGCAGGAGGTCACGCCATGACCGCGTCCAAGAAGTCGCCCCACCAGGCCGACACCCGTCCCGCACCCGTCATCAGCGTCATCGGCACCGGCTACCTCGGTGCCACCCACGCGGCCGCCATGGCCGAGATGGGCTTCGAGACCATCGGCGTGGACGTCGACCCGGCGAAGCTCGCCGCGTTGTCCGCCGGCGAGGTCCCGTTCTTCGAACCCGGCCTGCCCGAGCTCATCACGAAGCACGTCGCGAGCGGCAAGCTCCGGTTCACGGCGGACATCGCCTCGGCCGTCGCCGCCGCGGACGTCCACTTCGTCTGCGTCGGCACCCCGCAGAAGGCGGGCTCGCACGCCGCCAACCTGGCGTACGTCGAGAGCGCCACCCGCGGCGTCGCCGAGAACCTCACCCACCCGGGACTCATCGTCGGCAAGTCGACGGTCCCGGTCGGCACCGCGGCGCGACTGCGCGGCATCGTCCGCGAGTTCACGCCCTCGGGGATCGACGCCGAGCTCATCTGGAACCCGGAGTTCCTCCGCGAGGGCAAGGCCGTCGAGGACACCCTGCACCCGGACCGCCTGGTCTGGGGCGGCGCGTCCGAAGCTGCCGACGCCGTCATCCGCGAGGTCTACGCCGCGCCGATCGGCGAGGGCACACCGGTCATCACCACGGACCTCGCCACCGCGGAGCTCGTCAAGGTGAGCGCCAACGCGTTCCTCGCCACGAAGATCTCGTTCATCAACGCGATCTCCGAGATGTGCGCGATCACCGGCGCCGACGTGTCGACCCTCGCCGACGCCCTCGGGCACGACGCCCGCATCGGCCGGAAGTTCCTGAACGCCGGCCTCGGGTTCGGCGGCGGGTGCCTGCCGAAGGACATCCGAGCGCTCATGTACCGCGCGAACGAGATCGGGGCGGGCCAGGTCGTCGGCCTCATGCAGCAGGTCGACGAGATCAACATGGGCCAGCGTCAGCGGGTCATCGACATGGCGATCGACTCGGCCGGGGGATCGGTGCTGAACCGTCGTGTGGCCGTGATCGGCGCTGCGTTCAAGCCCCTGACCGACGACGTGCGGGACTCCCCGGCGCTCAACGTGGCCGCTGCGCTCCACCTGCGCGGCGCCCAGGTCACCCTCTGGGACCCCGAGGCGATGGAGCCGGCGAAGCGCTCGTTCCCGACGCTGAGCTACGCCGCGTCGATGGCGGACGCGATCGAGGGCGCCGACGTCGTCCTGGTGCTCACCGAGTGGGACGAGATCATCACCGCCGACCCGGTCGCCCTCGGTGACCTCGTCGGTCGCCGCGTCGTGATCGATGCGCGCAACTGCCTCCCGGTCCACGACTGGGTCAAAGCGGGGTGGACCGTCCGTTCCCTGGGGCGGCCCACGCCGGTCACGGGTGCACCCGTGAGCGTCGCAGCGGGGACGAACGACTCGTTGGCCACGGCTCGCTAGTCACCGTTCGCGAAGCGGGGTCCGTGCCGGGCGGCACGGGCCCCGTTCCCGTGTGCGCGGTGCCGGGTCGGATCGTGCGCAGGTGGTCGAAACGGGCGTACCTGGTCGGAACTTTCGACCAGGTACGCCCGATTCGGCTTCCCAGTCCGGGTGCGATGGGAAGGAACGTGCGTCGCGACCAGCCGGGAGGCCCGGTGCCGGCCCGCCGGACCGGCACCGGGCCTCCAGACGGTCGCCGCAACCGCCCACCCCGCCAAAGCGACACATTCCTGCGGATGGTTCGCGGCACACTGTCGCTGTCGCGGCACACACGAAGGCCCCGCACCTGACGGTGCGGGGCCTTCGTGTGTCAGCGAAGATCAGACGCCGAAGTACAGCTCGTACTCGAACGGGTGCGGGCGCTGCGCCAGCGGGAGGATCTCGTTCTCACGCTTGTAGTCGATCCAGGTCTGGATGAGGTCCTCGGTGAAGACGTTGCCCTTCGTGAGGAACTCGTGGTCCGCCTCGAGGAAGTCGAGCGCCTCGTCGAGGGAGCCGGGGACCTGCGGGATGCCCTTTGCTTCCTCGGGCGGGAGCTCGTAGAGGTCCTTGTCGACGGGCTCGTGCGGCTCGATGCGGTTCTGGATGCCGTCGAGGCCCGCCATCAGCTGCGCGGCGAAGGCGAGGTACGGGTTGCCCGAGGCGTCCGGCGCGCGGAACTCGATGCGCTTGGCCTTCGGGTTGGTGCCCGTGATCGGGATGCGGATCGCAGCCGAACGGTTGCCGGCCGAGTAGACCAGGTTGACCGGAGCCTCGAAGCCCTTGACCAGGCGGTGGTACGAGTTGATCGACGGGTTGGTGAAGGCGAGCAGCGCCGGAGCGTGCTTCAGCAGACCGCCGATGTACCAACGGGCCAGGTCGGACAGGCCGCCGTAGCCGTTCTCGTCGTAGAAGAGCGGCTTGCCGTCCGACCAGAGCGACTGGTGGGTGTGCATGCCCGAGCCGTTGTCGCCGAAGAGCGGCTTCGGCATGAACGTGGCGACCTTGCCCCACTGGTCCGCCGTGTTCTTGACGATGTACTTGAACTTCAGGATGTCGTCCGCGGCGTGGACCATCGTGTCGAACTTGTAGTTGATCTCCTGCTGGCCGCCGGTACCCACCTCGTGGTGCGAGCGCTCGAGCTCGAAGCCCGCGTCGATCAGCTTGAGGGTGATGTCGTCGCGCAGGTCGGCGGTCTTGTCGACCGGCGACACGGGGAAGTAGCCGCCCTTGTACGGGGTCTTGTTGGCGAGGTTGCCGCCCTCTTCGTCACGACCGGTGTTCCAGGCGCCCTCTTCGGAGTCGACCGCGTAGAACGACTCGTTCTGGGTGACGGAGTAGCGGACGTCGTCGAAGATGTAGAACTCGGCCTCGGGGGCGAAGAACGCGGTGTCCGCGATGCCCGTCGACGCGAGGTACTTCTCGGCCTTCTTCGCCACCTGGCGCGGGTCGCGGCCGTAGATCTCGCCGTTCCGCGGGTTGTAGATGTCGAAGATCATGATGAGCGTGCGCTCGGCGCGGAACTGGTCCACGTAGGCGGTGGTCACATCGGGGATCAGCTGCATGTCGGACTCGTGGATCGACGCGAACCCGCGGATCGAGGAGCCGTCGAAGAGCTGGCCGACCGAGAAGAAGTCCTCGTCGACGGTCGAGGCGGGGATGTTGAAGTGCTGCTGCACACCCGGCAGGTCCGTGAATCGGATGTCGAGGAACTTGACGTCGGTGTCCTTGATGAAGGCCAGGACCTCGGAGGAATCGCTGAACATGGGGGCCGATCTCCAATGGGTTGGGTGATGTCGGAGGTACCGATCAAGGCACCTCCGACGAGGCTATTGACACGGGGTTTCCCGGACGTGACTGAATTGTTTCGGGCGTGTTACGGGCGGCAGGTCGCCTACGCTTGGGGGCATGGCCCGCAGCTCCTCCAGTCCGTCCGCGCCCTCCGAGCACCCCGACGGCTGGCCGGGCAAGGACCTCGGTCTGCCGGAGGAAGGACCCCGCAGCGTCGGGCGGATCGGACGGCGGATCGTCGCCCTGCTCATCGACGGTGCCCTCGCCGACCTCATCGCCTACGTGACCGGGGTCTGGTCGCCGGTGAACGGTTCCGGGGACATCGCGCACTCGTGGGTGCAGCTGGCGATCTTCGCCGCGCTCCAGGTGCTCTTCATCTGCCTGTTGTCCGGCTCGTTCGGGCACATCTGCGTCGGGCTGCGCCTCGTGCCGATGCGCGGGGGGTACGTGGGGGTGTGGCGTCCGGTCGTCCGGACCGTCCTGCTCTGCCTGGTGGTGCCGGCGCTCATCATCGACCGGGACAGCCGCGGCGCGCACGACCGCATCGCCGGCACGGTGCTCGTCCGCCGCTGACCCGGGGACGGGCCCGCGCCACCGGCCGCGCCCGCGCCGACCGCACCGACCGCACCGCACGGTGCGAGGTTCGTCGCGGGGCGCTGCGGGGCGCTGTTCTGCACCGTGCGAGGTTCGTCGGCACGTGCGAGGTTGCCCGCTCGGTGCAGCGCGACAGGTTTGCACCGAGCGGGTAACCTCGCACTAAGTGGCCGAAGGCGCACGGTGCGCCCGGCTTGCGCCACCGACCGCACCGACCGCACCGACCGCACCGCACGCAGACTGCAGAACGCCCCCGACCTGGCACGGTCGGGGGCGTTCTGCGTGGTGGTTCGTGGACGGGTCAGCGCGGACGTCCGGCACGGGCACGCATCGGGTCCATGCCCTTCGGGATCGCCGCGGCGGGGCTCTGCGTGAGCGAGTCGAGGCGGTTCGCGACGGCCAGGACCTCGTTGCGGTTGAGTGACTTCTTGAACTTGTTCATGGCACGGGGGAGCTTGTGCAGCGTGAGGGTGTCGTCGCCGTCACCGACGCTGACCACGTGGACCGCGACGTTCGGGACGATGCGCTGCACTTTGCGACGCTCTTCGTCGACCTGACGCTTCAGGTTGCCGCGCTGGCCCTCGGTGATCAGGACGACGCCGGGACGCCCCACCGCGCGGTAGACCGCGGACTGCGAGCGACCGTGCACGGCGACGGGCATCTCGCTGGAGCGCCACTGCCGACGCAGCGAGTTGGAGAGCACCGCACCGACGGCGCCGGGCTGGCCCTCGATCTGCGAGTACGCCGCCCGCTCGGCCAGCCGGCCGAGGACGATGAGGAAGAGCAGCACGCCCATCAGGACACCGGCGACGATCCACAGGATCATCGCGAGCCAGTTCTGGCCCGGGAGCACCAGCGCCAGCACGATGCCGAGGACGACGGGGCCGACGAATGCGAGGGCGAACCACCAGACGGATGACGGGTCGGCCCGTCGGGTCATCTGGAAGACCTGGAACATCTGCTTGAGACGCCCCGGCTCCTTCGCCTTCGTGTCTGTGGAAGTGCTGCGTGCCATGCTGACAGGATACGGCCTCCGCGGTCCGGGGGAGACCGCAGTCGGTCCGGCTGTGCGCGAACACGCGTTGTCCACAGACCGGGCAGGACGGACAGGAGGCCCGGCTCGCCTCCGCCACGCTCGTCACCATGGACCCGAGCACCGACCAGAGCGTCGACGACGCCCGCAGCGACCGTTGGGTCGCGCCGGCCGACGACGCTGCCGTGGCGGCCTGGATCGCGGACCGGTGCGCCACCGGACACCGGCACCTGGTGCCCGTCGAGGCGGTGGGCCGGACCGGGGCCGGCGGGCTCGTGACCCTGCTCGACCGCCCACGCGGCACGCCGCTCCCGGTGGCGCTGGACCGTCTCGGCACCCCGACGACCGGGGTCGCGGTGACCCTCTGCGTCCCGCTCCTCGAGCTCCTCGTCGCGGCCGTGGACGGCGCGGTGCGGCTCGGCGTCGCCGGGATCGACGACGTCCTGGTGGACGACGCGGGCGCCGTGGTGCTGTGCGATCGCCCGGCTGGAGCCGTCCGCGACGGCACGGAGCTGCCCGGTGACGATGCTGCACGGGTCCTCGTACTCGCTGCCCGGGTCGTCTGGGACCGTGTCGACCCGCGCGATCCGAGTCGCGACGAGGTGGACGCTGCGCTCCTCGCGGCGCTCGACGGCGACCGCAGCACCGTGTGCGCGGCGCTCGACGCGGTCCGGGGTGCGGCGCCTCCGCGGCCGTTCCGATGGGCCCCACCGCCAGCCGACCTGGTGTTCGTCGAGGCGGACCCGCCGCTCGACACGACGGGCCCGGCAGCTCGACTGCGCGAGGTCGTCGAGCGCGGCATCCCGCTCGGTGCTGGTCGGCGGTTGCCGCTCCGCCGCGCCGTGGTCGGTGTCGTCGTCGCGATCGGTACGGTCGTCGCCGCGGTGTCCGTGCTCGGTGCCGGAACGGACACCGGGACCGGTGCGGGTGGTGGTGGCTGACGCGCCCGGACACCCCCGGACGCCGACGAACCGGAGCGGGAACGGGAACGGCCCCGGCTCCCCACGAGGGGAACCGGGGCCGTCGGCCGTGGTGCTGGGGTCAGTACCCGAGGTTGGGGGCGAAGTTGCCCTCTTCCAGGCGGTTCTTGACCGCGACCAGGTAGCGCGAGGCGTCCGCACCGTCGATGATCCGGTGGTCGTACGACAGCGCGAGGTAGACGAACGAACGGATCGCGATCGCCTCCTGGCCGTCGACCTTCACGACCGCGGCACGCTTCGTGACGATGCCGGTCCCGAGGATCGCCGACTGCGGCAGGAACACCACGGGGGTGTCGAACAACGCGCCACGCGAACCGGTGTTCGTCAGCGTGAACGTACCGCCGGCGAGCTCGTCGGGCTTGAGCTGGTTGTTCCGGGTGCGCTCCGCCAGGTCCGCGATGGACTTCGAGAACTGCGCCAGGTCGAGCGAGGCTGCGTCCTTGATGACCGGGGTCAGCAGGCCGCGCTCGGTGTCCACCGCGATGGAGACGTTCTCGGACTCCGGGTAGACGATCTCGTCGCCCTCCACGGTCGAGTTGATCTTCGGGTGGGCCTTGAGCGCCTCGGACGCCGCCAGGGCGAAGAACGGCATGAACGAGAGCTTCGAACCGGTCTTCTCGAGGAACTCCGCCTTGTGGGCGTCGCGGAACTGCGCCACCTTCGTGACGTCCACCTCGACGACGCTCGTGAGCTGTGCGGTCGAGGTCATCGACTGCACGGCGCGCTCGGCCACGACCTTGCGCAGGCGGGTCATCTTCTCGCGGGTGCCGCGCAGCGGCGAGACCTCGGCGACGAACGGACCGGACGCGGCGGCGGGTGCAGCTGCACCACCGGCGGCCGGGGCCTTCGCGACGGCCGCGAGCACGTCCTCCTTGCGGATGCGCCCGCCGACACCGGAACCGGTGACGGTGGACAGGTCGACGCCCTGCTCGTTCGCGAGCTTGCGGACGAGCGGCGTGACGTAGCCGGAGGCTGCGCCGTCCTGCGTCGGGTTCGGCACCGCGGCGGCGGTGGTCGCGCTCGGCGCGGCCGGTGCGGGTGCAGCAGCGGTCGCGCCGAGCGCGAC
>NZ_CACSJV010000066.1:0-15258 GCF_902706105.1 Curtobacterium sp. 18060
GGGCTGCCCCGGCGGAACGTGCGGGACGGGCGGGTTCGGCGGGTTCTCGCTCATGGCTGGTGGGTCCTCTCCGACCGGGAGGCCGATGCCGCACGCCAGCACCCGTGTCCCCCCGACACGCACCCGCAGCGTACCGGAACCCGCCGATCCGCCGTGAATCCGCTGTCCGGGCGCTGGTAGATTCCCACCGTGTCTGCGCCTTCTCGTTCCTCCACCAAGTACGCCTTCGTCGTCGCCTCGAACCGCCTGCCGGTGGACCGGGTCGTCGACCAGGACGGCAACGAGGGATGGCGGCACTCGCCCGGTGGCCTCGTCACCGCCCTCGAGCCCGTGATGCGCGCGAACGACGGGGCCTGGGTCGGCTGGGTCGGCCAGCCCGAGGTCGAGGTCGAGCCGTTCGACAACGAGGGCATCCACATCGTGCCGGTCCCGTTGTCCGACGACGACGTCGAGGAGTACTACGAGGGCTTCAGCAACGACACCCTCTGGCCGCTGTACCACGACGTCATCGAGCACCCGAGCTACCACCGCGACTGGTGGAACGCCTACAAGCGGGTCAACGAGCGCTTCGCCGCCCAGATCGCCGAGATCACCGAGCAGGACGGCATCGTCTGGGTGCAGGACTACCAGCTGCAGCTCGTGCCGGCACTGCTCCGGGCCAAGCGTCCCGACCTGACGATCGGCTTCTTCAACCACATCCCGTTCCCGCCGGTCGGCATCTACGCCCAGCTGCCCTGGCGCGCGCAGATCCTGGACGGCCTGCTCGGCGCCGACGTCATCGGCTTCCAGCGCCACGACGACGCGAGCGACTTCCTCCGCGCGGTCCGTCACATCAAGGGCTACACGACGAAGGGCCAGACGATCGACGTCCCGGTCGACGACCCGGATGCACCGCGCAGCCGCAAGGGGATCACGGTCCGCCACGTCGAGGCCCGGCACTTCCCGATCTCGATCGACGCCGAGGCCTTCGAGGACATCGCGCGCCGTCCCGAGGTGCAGGAGCGTGCCCGCGAGATCCGCGAGAGCCTCGGCAACCCGAAGACGGTGCTGCTCGGGGTCGACCGCCTCGACTACACCAAGGGCATCCGACACCGCATCAAGGCCTTCGGCGAGCTCGTCGAGGACGGCCGCATCAAGGTCGAGGACGCCGCCCTCATCCAGGTCGCGAGCCCGAGCCGCGAGCGCGTGGACACCTACGCCACGCTCCGCGACGAGATCGAGCTGAGCGTCGGCCGCATCAACGGCGACCTCGGGGTCATCGGCCACCAGCCGATCTCGTACCTGCACCACGGCTACCCGCGCGAGGAGATGGTGGCGCTCTACCTGGCCGCCGACATCATGCTCGTCACCGCGCTGCGGGACGGCATGAACCTCGTCGCGAAGGAGTACGTCGCGGCCCGCTTCGACAGCGACGGGGTGCTCATCCTGTCCGAGTTCGCCGGTGCCGCCGACGAGCTGAAGCAGGCCGTCATCGTCAACCCGCACGACATCGGCGCGCTGAAGGACAGCATCGAGCGCGCGATCGAGATGCCGCGCCGCGAGCGCTCGACACGCATGCGTGCGCTCCGGAAGCGGGTGCGCGACAACGACGTGGCGCGCTGGTCGCGCTCGTTCCTCGAGGCGCTCGACCGGCACGCGCCGCGGAACGTCCAGCTCGACCCGTCCGCCACCGACCCGGCGGACCGACACCGTGAGGCGCAGACCGACAACATGTCGATCTTCGACCAGGACGCCCAGTCCGCCAGGGCTGCCGAGGACACCCGGGAGGCACGTGATGACTGAGACCACCACCGACCAGACCGCCATCGACACGGCTCTCGAGACGCTCGCGGCTGCGCCGCGACTCATCGTCGCCCTCGACTTCGACGGCACGCTCGCGCCGTTCGCCGACGAGCCGTCGCAGGTCGGCGCCCTGCCGGGCTCGTGGGCAGCGGTCCTGACCCTGCACCGCGCGAAGGACACCGAGGTCGTGCTCGTCTCCGGTCGCCCGCTCGGCAGCCTCGCGGCCGTGTCGCACGCGCCGCAGAACATGGCGCTGGTCGGGTCGCACGGCGTCGAGTGGCGCGTGGACGGCCACGACGAGGCCGCCCTGACCGACGACGAGGTCGCCCGGGTCGCACGCATCGGTGCGGCGCTCGACGAGGTCGGCGCGCGGTACCCGGGCGTCGTCATCGAGCACAAGCCGGCCGGTCACGGCGTGCACACCCGTCGCGTGAGCGCCGAGGTCGCCGCGCAGGCGAACGCCGACGCGAGCCGTGCGGCGCACGAGGCCGATGCCGACGTGCTCGAGCGCGGCGGCAAGGACATCGTCGAGTTCGCCGTCCGGCACGTCACGAAGGGCGACGCGATCGCCCGGCTGCGCGAGCTCCACGGTGCCGACGCGGTGTTCTTCGCCGGTGACGACGTCACCGACGAGGACGGCTTCCGCGTGCTCGGGGACGGCGACGTCGGCGTGAAGGTGGGCCCGGGGGAGACCCGTGCCGGGTACCGCATCGCGGACCCGGCGGCCCTGACCGGCGTCCTGAAGCAGCTCGCGCGCCAGCGTGCGACGCGCTGACCAGGGTGATCCGGGCCTCCCGGTCGGGCTCCAGAACATGCGAACGCATGTTGTTGTCCAACTGGTATCCCAAAGCGTCCTAGACTCGCTCCATGCCTGATATCGACGTCAAGCCGCGCAGCCGGGTCGTCACCGACGGGATCGAAGCAACCACCTCGCGTGGCATGCTGCGGGCCGTCGGTATGGGAGACGAGGACTGGAGCAAGCCGCAGATCGGCATCGCGTCCTCGTGGAACGAGATCACGCCCTGCAACCTCTCGCTCGACCGCCTCGCACAGGGCGCCAAGGAAGGCGTCCACTCCGGCGGCGGCTACCCGCTGCAGTTCGGCACCATCTCCGTCTCGGACGGCATCTCGATGGGCCACGAGGGCATGCACTTCTCGCTCGTCTCGCGCGAGGTCATCGCCGACAGCGTCGAGACCGTCGTCAACGCCGAGCGCCTGGACGGCACCGTCCTGCTCGCCGGCTGCGACAAGTCCCTGCCGGGCATGCTCATGGCCGCCGCGCGCCTCGACCTGGCGAGCGTGTTCCTGTACGCGGGTTCGGTCATGCCTGGCTACGTGAAGCAGGCCGACGGCACGATGAAGGAAGTCACGATCATCGACTCCTTCGAGGGCGTCGGTGCCTGCAAGGCCGGCACGATGTCCGAGGAAGAGCTGAAGAAGATCGAGTGCGCCATCGTCCCGGGCGAGGGCGCCTGCGGTGGCATGTACACGGCCAACACCATGGCGAGCGTGGCCGAGGCCCTCGGCATGTCGCTGCCGGGCTCCGCCGCCCCGCCGAGCGCCGACCGCCGCCGCGACTACTACGCGCACCGCTCCGGCGAGGCCGTGGTGAACATGCTCGAGCACGGGATCACCGCCCGCCAGATCCTGACGAAGGAAGCCTTCGAGAACGCGATCGCCGTGGCGATGGCCCTCGGCGGCTCCACCAACGTCATCCTGCACCTGCTCGCCATCGCCTACGAGGCCGAGGTCGAGCTGTCGCTGGACGACTTCAACCGCATCGGTTCGAAGGTCCCGCACCTGGCCGACATGAAGCCCTTCGGCAAGTACGTGATGGTCGACGTCGACCGCAACGGCGGCATCCCGGTGATCATGAAGGCGCTGCTCGACGCCGGCCTGCTGCACGGCGACTGCCTCACCGTCACGGGCAAGACCGTCGCCGAGAACCTGGCCGAGATCGACCCGCCGGCGCTCGACGGCGAGGTCTTCCGCACGCTCGACAACCCGATCCACGAGACCGGCGGCCTGACCGTCCTGCAGGGGACCTTCGCCCCCGAGGGCGCCGTGGTGAAGACCGCGGGCTTCGACGCCGAGGTGTTCGAGGGCCCCGCGCGGGTGTTCGACCGCGAGCGTGCCGCGATGGACGCCCTCACCGAGGGCAAGATCCAGAAGGGCGACGTCGTCGTCATCCGCTACGAGGGCCCCAAGGGCGGCCCGGGCATGCGCGAGATGCTCGCCATCACCGCAGCCATCAAGGGCGCGGGCCTCGGCAAGGATGTACTACTCTTGACCGACGGACGATTCTCAGGCGGCACAACCGGCCTGTGCATCGGCCACATCGCACCCGAGGCAGTGGACGCAGGTCCAGTTGCCTTCGTGCGCGATGGCGACCGCATCCGTGTCGACATCGCGGCTCGCTCGCTCGACCTACTGGTCGACCCGACCGAGCTGGAGGCCCGCCGTGACGGCTGGGCCCCGCTGCCCCCGCGCTACACCCGCGGAGTCCTCGCGAAGTACGCCAAGCTCGTGAAGTCCGCCGCCCAGGGCGCGGTCACGGGCTAGCGTTCGACACACGCACCATCGCCACCTCTCCAGGCAAGGACCACCTCATGCCCACGGAAGCAACTCCGCTGTCCGCGGCCGCCGGTGCACGCCGGTCGCCGGAGATCCTGACCGGCTCGGGAGCCGTCCTCCGGACGCTCGAGCACCTCGGGATCACCGACGTCTTCGGCCTGCCGGGCGGTGCCATCATCCCGTTCTACGACGAGCTCATGGCGTCGAAGACGATCCGCCACATCCTCGTCCGCCACGAGCAGGGCGCCGGCCACGCCGCCGAGGGCTACGCCTCGGCGTCCGGCAAGGTCGGTGTCGCCATCGCGACGTCCGGCCCCGGTGCGACGAACCTCGTCACGGCCATCGCCGACGCCTACATGGACTCGGTGCCCTTCATCGCGATCACCGGCCAGGTGTTCTCGACGCTGATGGGGACCGACGCGTTCCAGGAAGCCGACATCGTCGGCATCACGATGCCGATCACGAAGCACTCGTTCCTGGTCACGGACCCGGCCGACGTGCCGGCGACCCTGGCCGCGGCGCACCTCATCGCGACGACCGGTCGGCCCGGCCCCGTGCTGGTGGACATCACGAAGGACGCCCAGCAGAAGTCGGCGCCCTACGTCTGGCCGCCCAAGATCGACCTGCCCGGCTACCGACCGGTCACCAAGGCGCACGGCAAGCAGATCACCGCGGCCGCGCAGCTCCTGGCCGAGGCCGAGCGGCCGGTGCTCTACGTCGGCGGCGGCGTGATCCGCTCCCGCGCGACCGCCGAGCTGCTCCGCTTCGCCGAGGCGACGGGTGCCCCCGTCGTGACGACGCTGATGGCACGCGGTGCCTTCCCGGACTCGCACCCGCAGCACCTCGGCATGCCCGGCATGCACGGCACCGTCCCGGCGGTGCTCGGTCTGCAGGACAGCGACCTGATCATCGCGCTCGGTGCCCGCTTCGACGACCGCGTGACGGGCAAGGCCGACGAGTTCGCGCCGAACGCCAAGGTCGTGCACGTCGACATCGACCCGGCCGAGATCTCGAAGATCCGCTTCGCCGACGTCCCGATCGTGGGCGACGCCCGTGAGGTCCTGGTCGACCTGCTCGACGCGTGGGGCGGCATCGCCGTCGACGACCGCGCCTCGACGGCCGACTGGTGGACGAAGCTCCGCCAGCTCAAGGTGGACTTCCCGCTCGGGTACGCCGAGCCGACCGACGGCCTGCTCGCCCCGCAGGCCATCATCAAGCGCATCGGTGAGCTCTCCGGTCCCGAGGCCGTCTACGCCTCGGGTGTCGGGCAGCACCAGATGTGGTCGGCGCAGTTCATCAAGTACGAGCGCCCGAACGCCTGGCTGAACTCCGGCGGCGCGGGCACGATGGGTTACTCCGTCCCCGCGGCGATGGGCGCGAAGGTCGCCCAGCCGGACCGCGTGGTCTGGGCGATCGACGGCGACGGCTGCTTCCAGATGACGAACCAGGAACTCGCGACCTGCGTCATCAACGACATCCCGATCAAGGTCGCGATCATCAACAACTCGTCGCTCGGCATGGTGCGGCAGTGGCAGACGCTGTTCTACGACGGCCGTCACTCGTTCACCGACCTCGAGACCGGCCACGACTCCCGCCGTGTGCCCGACTTCGTGAAGCTGGCGGACGCGTACGGTGCCCTCGGCATCCGCGTCGAGAAGGCCGACGAGGTCGACGCGGCCATCCAGCTCGCACTCGAGACGAACGACCGCCCCGTGGTGATCGACTTCGTCGTGAGCCGTGACTCGATGGTCTGGCCGATGGTCCCGCAGGGAGTCAGCAACTCGTCCATCGAGTACGCCCAGGCCCTCGCACCCACCTGGGACGACGAGGACGCCGACATGACGGGGGAAACCGCATGAGCCACGTCCTGTCCCTCCTCGTCGAGGACAAGCCCGGTCTGCTGACCCGCGTCGCGGGCCTGTTCGCCCGCCGCGGGTTCAACATCGAGTCGCTCGCCGTCGGCAACACCGAGGTCGACGGCCTCAGCCGGATCACCGTCGTCGTCGACGTCGAGGACCTCCCGCTCGAGCAGGTGACGAAGCAGCTCAACAAGCTCGTCAACGTCATCAAGATCGTCGAACTGGACTTCTCGCAGTCCGTCCAGCGCGAGCACATGCTCGTGAAGGTCCGCGTCGACAACCAGACACGGTCGGCCGTGCTCGAGGCAGTGAACCTGTTCCGCGCACAGGTCGTCGACGTCGCGAACGACTCGCTCATCGTCGAGGTGACCGGAGACCCCGGCAAGATCCAGGCGATCCTCCGCGTCCTCGAGCCCTACGGCATCAAGGAGCTCGCCCGTGCGGGACTCCTCGGCATGGGTCGCGGACCGAAGAGCATCACCGACCGGGTGCGCTGACCAGCGGTCCGCCACCCCCACAATCCACCAGAACCAAGGAGACACACCCTCGTGACTGACATCGTGTACGACGCCGACGCCGACCTGACGCTCATCCAGGGCAAGAAGGTCGCCGTCATCGGCTACGGCTCGCAGGGCCACGCCCACGCCCTCAACCTCCGTGACTCGGGTGTCGAGGTCAAGATCGGCCTCAAGGAGGGCTCGAAGAGCCGCCAGAAGGCCGAAGAGGCCGGCTTCGAGGTCCTCACCCCGGCCGACGTCACCGCCTGGGCCGACGTCGTCGTCATCCTCGCGCCGGACCAGGTCCAGCGCATCGTCTACGCGGACGACATCCGTCCGAACCTCAAGCCGGGCGCCACGCTCGTCTTCGGCCACGGCTTCAACATCCGCTTCGGCTACATCGAGGCGCCCGAGGGCGTCGACGTGTCGCTCGTCGCCCCGAAGGGCCCGGGTCACACCGTCCGTCGCGAGTACGAGGCCGGCCGTGGCGTCCCCGTGATCGTCGCCGTCGAGGTCGACGCGTCGGGTTCCGCCTGGGACCTCGCCTGGTCGTACTCGAAGGCCATCGGTGGTCTGCGCTCCGGCGGCATCAAGACGACCTTCACCGAGGAGACCGAGACCGACCTGTTCGGCGAGCAGGCCGTCCTGTGCGGTGGCACCTCGCAGCTCATCCAGTACGGCTTCGAGACCCTGGTCGAGGCGGGCTACCAGCCGCAGATCGCGTACTTCGAGGTCCTGCACGAGCTCAAGCTGATCGTCGACCTGATCTGGGAGGGCGGCCTCACCAAGCAGCGCTGGTCGATCTCCGACACCGCCGAGTTCGGTGACTACGTCTCCGGCCCGCGCGTGATCTCGCCCGACGTCAAGGAGAACATGAAGGCGGTGCTCGCGGACATCCAGAACGGTGCCTTCGCGAAGCGCTTCATCGACGACCAGGACGCCGGCGCACCCGAGTTCAAGGCGCTGCGCGCCAAGGGCGAGGGCCACCCGATCGAGGCGACCGGCCGCGAGCTCCGCGCGCTCTTCGCGTGGAAGCAGAACGACGGCGACTACGTGGACGGCTCGGCAGCGCGGTAGTCTTCCGAGGAACACTCGATGACGAGGCGGCGGTGCAGCCCTTGCACCGCCGCCTCGCGACGTGACCCGAACGTTATGCAGCAGCTCTTCTCCAGCCCCGACGCCGTGGACCGGCGTCCCGTCGGCGTGCGCCCGGACGATGTGCGACAGCCGTCGTCCGCGGTCCGCACGAGCGGTCAGGGGCGGACCGACCAGCATGGGATGATCATCGGATGGCGGTGACGAAACGAGCGGTCCACATCGGCGCCGGCAAGATCGGGCGTGGGTTCGTGGGCCAGTTCCTCGTGGCGAGCGGCTACGAGCTCACCTTCGTCGACGTCGACGACCGTGTGGTGTCCGCGTTGAACGAAGCCGGACGCTTCGTGGTGCACGAGGTCGGCGAGATGCCGGTCGAGCACCTCGTCTACGGCTTCCGGGCGCTCAGCAGCAAGACCGACCGCGACCGCGTGATCCAGGCGATCGCCGAGGCGGACGTCGTGACGACCGCCGTCGGTGCCCGGACGCTCCCGCTCGTCGCACCGCTCATCGCCGAGGGTCTCGCGGCACGTCCGCTCGAGCGCGGCGACGTCACGATCGTGGCGTGCGAGAACGCGTTCAACGCCACCGACTCCCTGCACGCGAGCATCCGGCGTGCGCCGGTGCTCGAGGACCGCGACATCGCCGCGGTCTTCGCGAACTGCGCCATCGACCGCATCGTCCCCGACCAGTCCGGCGTGCTCGGGCAGTCCGGCGGCCTCGACGTCGTGCTCGAGCCCTTCTACGAGTGGGTCATCGAGCGCACGCCGTTCCTCGGCTCCGACGCCGAACCCCCGACGATCGAGGGCGTCACCTGGGTCGACGACCTGCAGCCCTTCGTCGAGCGCAAGCTCTACACGGTGAACACCGCGCACGCGACGGCCGCCTACCACGGCTACGTCCGGGGCATCCGGCTCATCCGCGAAGCCCTCGAGGACGACGCCGTCCGTGCCGAGGTCGACGGCGTGCTCGCCGAGACCACCGCGCTGCTCGTCGCGAAGCACGGCTTCGACCCGGAGGACCACGCTCGGTACGTCGCGGCGAACCTGTCGCGCATCGCGAACCCGCACCTCCCCGACACCACCGTGCGCGTCGGACGCAACCCGCTCCGCAAGCTCGGCCGACGCGAGCGCTTCGTCGGTCCCGCCGCGCAGCTCGCCGAACGCGGGTTGCCGGTCGAGCACCTGCTCGGGGCCGTCCGCGTCGCGCTCGCGTTCGACGACGAGAACGACCCGGAGTCGATCGAGCTGCACGCGCTGCTCCGCTCCGGCGCGACGGCGCACGCGCTCACCGAGATCCTCACCGGCCTGATGGAGAGCCACCCGCTCTTCCCCGCCGTGCGCGACGTCGTCGCCGAGGTGCTCGCGACGCAGCCCGCCGACGCCTGAGCGCACGTCCCACCGGGAACCCGTGGTCTCCCCGTGCGCCGGTCCCTCGTAGGATCGAGGCATGAACACGGCAGCATCCCCACCCGACGGGTCGGTCGACCCGGACGTGACGAACGCCGTCGACCACGACGACGAGGCGCTCAGCTGGGGTGACGCCGACGACGCCACCCACGTCGACGCCGCGCACAACCCGGTCGCCGTCAAGGACCGTGGCGACCGCGACCCCGAGGCACCGGAGACCTCCGGCGCCCTCGTCGGGTTCGGCGTGTTCGGTGGGCTCTACCTGCTCTACACGGTCGCCTGGCTGCTGACGGCGTCGACCTCGTACGTCTCGGGTGTCGACACCGTCCTGACGGTCTTCGTCGAGGTGCTCCGGTTCCTCGCCATCCTCGCGCCGGCGCTCTGGTTCACGGTGGTGCTGTGGGCCGCCCGCGGCAGCCGCACCCGGACACGACTGCTCTGGATGCTGCTCGGCGCCGTGGTGCTGTTCCCGTGGCCGTTCCTGCTGACGCGGAGCTTCGGGTGACCGCCGCGACGCCGGTCGACCGCCGGTCGCGCGGACCGGTCGTCGGCCGCATCGCGGTCTGGCTCGTGTTCGCCGTGCTGTTCGCCTACATGACGGTGCAGGCGGTGGGGAACCTCACGCAGATCTCGCAGCGGGTGGACGAGTTCAACGCGTTCCTCGCGACCACCTCCGGTGGCGAGTCGCTGCAAGCGAGCACGCCCTGGGTGTGGCTGGTCCTGGACATCCTGATCGCCCCGGTCGCCTTCGTGGTCGCCCTGGTGATCACGCGCCGTGCGCGGCTCGCGGTCACCCTCGCCGTGTTCGTCCTCGCCTTCGCGGCGGCGGGCGCCCTCTGGCTCGACCTGCAGCTGTTCGTGCCGAGCCTGCTGCAGTTCTAGGCGCCCGCGGTCGTAACGGGCCGCGCACGTCGATAGCATGGTGGGATACCAACCGTCTCTCGTGAGGAAACAGCAGCTGTGTCGAAGCCGGTCGTCCTGATCGCCGAAGAACTCTCGCCCGCCACGGTCGACGCCCTCGGGCCCGACTTCGAGATCCGGAACGTGGACGGCACCGACCGCCCCGCGCTCCTGTCGGCCCTCGCCGACGCGGATGCCGTGCTGGTGCGTTCCGCCACCAAGGTCGATGCCGAGGCGATCGCCGCGGCCCCGAACCTCAAGGTCGTCGCCCGTGCCGGTGTCGGCCTGGACAACGTCGACATCAAGGCGGCGACCACCGCCGGTGTCATGGTGGTGAACGCGCCGACGTCGAACATCATCTCCGCCGCCGAGCTCACCGTCGGGCACATCCTGTCGCTCGCCCGCCACATCCCGGCCGCGCACGCGTCGCTGGCCGCCGGTGCGTGGAAGCGCTCGTCGTACACCGGCGTCGAGCTCTACGAGAAGACCGTCGGCATCATCGGTCTCGGCCGCATCGGCGCGCTCATCACGCAGCGCCTGCAGGCCTTCGGCGTCCAGGTGATCGCGTACGACCCCTACGTCACGACGGCTCGCGCCCAGCAGCTCGGGGTCGAGCTCGTCTCCCTCGACGACCTGCTGCGGCGTGCCGACTTCGTCACGATCCACATGCCGCGCACCCCCGAGACCCTCGGCATGATCTCGGACGACCAGTTCGCGCTCATGAAGCCGACGGCGTTCGTCGTGAACGTCGCCCGCGGCGGCCTGATCGACGAGGACGCACTGCACCGTGCACTGACCGCGAACACCATCGCGGGTGCCGGTCTCGACGTCTTCGTGTCGGAGCCCCCGAAGGACTCCCCGCTCGTCTCACTGCCCAACGTCGTCGTCACGCCGCACCTGGGTGCCTCGACGGACGAAGCGCAGGAGAAGGCCGGCGTCTCGGTCGCCAAGTCGGTGCGTCTCGCACTCGGCGGCGAGCTCGTGCCGGACGCGGTCAACGTCGCCGGCGGCGTCATCGACCCGTACGTCCGCCCCGGCATCCCGCTCGTCGAGAAGCTCGGCCAGGTCTTCACGGCCCTCGCCACGTCGCCCGTCACGAGCATCGACGTCGAGGTCCACGGCGAGCTCGCCGAGTACGACGTCAGCGTGCTCAAGCTCGCGGCGCTCAAGGGCGTCTTCACCGACGTCGTCAGCGACCAGGTCTCCTACGTCAACGCCCCGCTCATCGCGGAGCAGCGCGGTGTCACCGTGCGGCTCATCACCGAGACCGACAGCCCCGAGTACCGCAACGTGCTCACGATCCGCGGCGCCCAGTCCGACGGCCCCGCGATCAGCGTCTCCGGCACGCTCACCGGCCCCAAGCAGGTCGAAAAGCTCGTCGAGATCAACGGGCACGACGTCGAGGTCCCGCTCGACCGGCACCACGTCGTCATGGAGTACGTCGACCGCCCGGGCATCGTCGCGGTCTACGGCAAGGAGTTCGGCGAGGCCGGCATCAACATCGCGGCGATGCAGATCTCGCGCGAAGCCGCCGGCGGCCAGGCGCTCAGCGTCCTCACCGTCGACTCGCCGGTGCCCGCCGAGATCCTCGAGCACGTCGGCCGGGCGATCGACGCCTCCTCGCTCCGCGAGATCGACATCACGCTCTGATGGCCGTCCGGACGCTCCAGCTCGCGGTGATCCGCGGGGACGGCATCGGACCAGAGGTGGTCGACGAGGCCCTCAAGGTCCTGCACGCCGTGACCCCGGACGACCTCGTCATCGAGGAGACCCCGTTCTCCCTCGGTGCGACGCGCTACCTCGAGACCGGCGACATCCTCACCGAGGACGACATGTCCGCCATCGCGTCGCACGACGCGATCCTGCTCGGCGCCGTCGGCGGGGACCCCCGCGACCCCCGGCTCGCCGGCGGGATCATCGAGCGTGGGCTCCTGCTGAAGCTGCGCTTCGCGTTCGACCACTACGTCAACCTGCGACCGACCAAGGTCCACGACGCCGTCGCGACGCCGCTCGCCGACCCGGGCGCGGTGGACTTCGTCGTCGTCCGCGAGGGCACCGAGGGGCCGTACGTCGGCAACGGCGGAGCGATCCGCACGGGCACGCCGCAGGAGATCGCGACCGAGATCTCGCTGAACACCGCGTTCGGTGTCGAGCGCGTCGTCCGCTACGCCTTCGACCTGGCGAACCGTCGGGCACGGAAGCACCTCACGCTCGTGCACAAGAGCAACGTCCTGGTGCACGCCGGGGCCCTGTGGCAGCGCACGGTCGCGGCCGTCGGGGCGGAGTTCCCGGACGTCACGGTGGACTACCAGCACGTCGATGCGGTCACCATCCACATGGTGCGGGATCCTGCTAGGTTCGACGTCATCGTCACCGACAACCTCTTCGGCGACATCATCACCGACCTGGCCGGCGCGATCAGCGGCGGCATCGGTCTGGCGGCCTCGGGCAACATCAACCCGGACGGCACCTTCCCCAGCATGTTCGAGCCGGTCCACGGCTCCGCGCCGGACATCGCGGGTCAGCAGAAGGCCGATCCCACGGCCGCCATCCTCTCCGTCGCCCTGCTGCTCGACCACATCGGTCGCAGCGACCTGGCGACGGCGGTGACGCGGGCCGTCGAGGCGGACCTGGCAGACCGGGGCACCACGCAGCGTCGCACGGCCGAGATCGGCGACGCCATCGCCGCCGCGGCCACGGCACGCACCACCACCGCCTGAGAAGGAGCCCTCCCCATGAGCACCGACACCGCCTTCGGACTCGAGTTCGCCACCACCCCGTCCGCGGACCGTCGTGCCGCCGCCGAGCGCGAGGAGATCCTCGCCGACCCGGGCTTCGGCAAGCACTTCACGGACCACATGGCCACCGTCGAGTGGACGCTCGACGGTGGTTGGCACGGTGCCTCGATCCACCCCTACGGCCCGCTCTCGCTCGACCCGAGCGCCAGCGTGCTGCACTACGCGCAGGAGATCTTCGAGGGGCTCAAGGCGTACCGGCACGCGGACGGGTCGGTGTGGTCCTTCCGCCCGGACGCCAACGCTCGTCGGTTCCAGCGGTCGGCCCGTCGGCTGGCGCTGCCGGAACTGCCGGTCGAGGCCTTCGTCGAGTCGATCCGGCAGCTCGTGCAGACCGACGTCGACTGGGTGCCGTCCGCGCCCGAGACGAGCCTGTACCTCCGGCCGTTCATGATCGCGACCGAGTCGTTCCTGGGGGTGCGTGCGGCGCAGGCGGTGGCGTACCACTGCATCGCGAGCCCAGCCGGGGCGTACTTCACCTCGGGCCCGAAGCCGGTCTCGATCTGGCTCTCCACCCAGTACGCCCGCGCCGGCAAGGGCGGGACCGGTGCCGCCAAGACCGGTGGCAACTACGCGTCGTCGCTGCTGCCACAGCAGGAGGCCTACGAGCACGGGTGCCAGCAGGTCATGTTCCTCGACTCGGTCGAGGGCAAGTACCTCGAAGAACTCGGCGGCATGAACGTCGTGCTCGTGAAGTCCGACGGCACGCTCGTCACGCCCGACTCCGACTCCATCCTCGAGGGCATCACGCGCGACTCGATCCTGCAGTTGGCAGAGGACCGCGGGCTCACGGTCGAGAAGCGCCGGGTGACCCTCGACGAGTGGCGTGACGGTGTGGCCGACGGCTCCATCACCGAGGCGTTCGCCTGCGGGACGGCCGCAGTGGTGACCCCGATCGCGGAGCTCCGCGGCGAGGGCTTCACGATCGGTTCGCCGACCGAGGGCGCCGGGGAACTCACGATGTCCCTGCGCGACGAGCTCACCGACATCCAGTACGGCCGTCGTCCCGACCCGCACGGGTGGATGACGAAGCTGACCGACGCGTCCTGATCGACGTCCGAGCGTGGGTAGGGTCGAACGGTGAAGATCGCACGGTTCAGCAGCAAGGGTGAAGACCCCCGGTACGGCATCCTCGACGAGCGGCACCTGGTGGTGCTCGCCGGAGACCCGATGTACCAGGGGTTCGAGACCACGGGGGAGCGCGTCGCACTCGCCGACGCCAAGCTCCTCGCCCCCGTCATCCCGCGGTCGAAGGTGGTCGGGGTGGGGCTCAACTACCTCGAGCACGCCTCGGAGATGGACGAGCGCGCCGGCGACGACCCGGTGGTGTTCCTCAAGCCGAACACCTCGGTGATCGGACCCGACGAACCCATCCGTCTGCCGGCGGACATCGGCCGCGTCGATCACGAGGGCGAACTCGCCATCGTGATCGGATCGCTCGCCAAGAACGTCCGGCGTGAGGACTTCGAGAGCGTCGTGCTCGGGTACACGATCGCCAACGACGTGACCGCCCGCGACCTGCAGGCCCGCGACGGCCAGTGGACCCGTTCGAAGGGGTTCGACACCTTCTGCCCGCTCGGTCCGGTGATCGAGACCGAGATCGACCCGTCGGACATCCGCATCGAGACCCGCGTCGACGGCGACCTGCGCCAGGCGGGCTCGACGAACGAGATGGTGCACGACATCCCCTCGCTGGTCGAGTTCGTGTCGTCGATCTGGACCCTGCTGCCCGGTGACGTCATCCTGACCGGTACCCCCGCCGGGGTCGGCCAGATCCGCGACGGCGAGGTCGTCGAGGTCACGATCTCGGGCATCGGCACGCTCAAGAACCCGGTGATCGCGCGCCACTGACCCGGCTCGTCAGCCCACGGCCCGTTCCCCCTCGGGGGAGCGGGCCGTTCCGCGTTCGGGGCCGTTCCGGGCGACACGCCCGGGATGCGGCCTGGCTTGGCGCAGCCGTTCGTCCCTGCGTAAAGTAATCACTCGTTGCCACGGCGGCGGAGAACGGAACGGCTGAGACGGTCACTGGGTTTACCCGGGGATCTTGTCCGCCACGGTTCTTCCCTGGGCAGCGGATTCACCAGCCTCTCTGGCGGAGCATCTTCGGGTGTCGAGTGGGGGAGTGCGTCTGGTCCTTGAGAACTCAACAGCGTGCACATTGTCAATGCCAATTTATTGATTGACCTCGTGCCTGGCCTTCCTTCGGGTTGGTTGGGTTTGAGACAATTCCTTTTGGATTGAAGATTGTCAGTAGACAGTCAACAGTCAGAATCAACTCGGTCTGATGCCTTCGGGTGTTGGGTCTGTATTTTTTTACGGAGAGTTTGATCCTGGCTCAGGACGAACGCTG